>JAUVPT010000012.1 GCA_030598525.1 Gemmatimonadota bacterium | reverse complement strand
GCGGAAGTGGCCTTCCTGCGGGCCGAGGATGCGATCGGAGAGTGCACGGACCGCGGCCGGATCGTTTCCGTAGACGCCCGCTTCCGCGACCAGGTCGTCGTCGAGCTCGAGGAGGCGACATGATTGGCCGCCCCCGGTGCCTTGCCGGCCTCGACATCGGCTCCACCTCGACGACGGCTGTCCTGGTCGAGACCGGTCCAGGGTGGGACTCTCCACCGGGGCAGGTCCGCGTGCTGGGCGTCGGCGTCGCACATACGGAGGGCGTACGCAACCGAAACGTCACTCATATCGAGGCCGCGACGGAGTCGGTTCGCGAGGCGCTGAGAGACGCGGAGGACATGGCCGGTGTGGAGGCCGGCGTCGTCTACGCCGGTGTGGCGGGTGACCACATCGACGTCGGATCCTCTTCCGGCGTCGTGGCCGTTTCCGGAGATGAAGTCGAGCAGAGAGACCTGGACCGGGTGCACGAAGTGGCCCGCGCCATAGTGATCCCTCCCGATCGCGAGCTACTCCACGCGATTCCCCAGGACTATGCGGTCGATGGTCAGGCGGGAATCCAGGATCCCCGCGGCATGGAGGCCACGCGCCTCGAATCCGAGGTCTGCGTAGTCACGGCCGGCTCGCCAGCCTGCCAGAACCTCCGCAAGGCGATCGATCGTGCCGGCTACCGGACCGAGGAGCTCGTGTTCTCTCCACTGGCAACCAGCCTTGCCGTCCTCTCGGACGAGCAGCGCCAGGCCGGGGTGGTGCTTCTCGAAATCGGAGGCGCGGCCACGGAGATGATGGTGTATCGCGATGCTCGGCTCCACCTCGTAGCCACTCTGCCGTGGGGTGGGGTGACGGTCACCAACGACATCGTGAAAGGCCTTGGGATTCCCCTGGCGGATGCCGAGGATCTGAAACGAAGCAGCGGAAACGCCAGCACGAATGCGGTAGGACACGACGAGAAGCTGGAGATTGTCGGGCCGACTCCGGGGCGCACCCGCGAGGTCTCGCGTGAATTGCTGGCGCACATCATCGAGCAACGCCTGGACGAAATGTTCGGGCTCGTTTACGAGGCACTCGAAGAAAAGCAGTTCCTGAGTGGTCTGCCTGGGGGCGTGGTGCTGACAGGTGGTGGGGCCAGCCTCGAAGGAATCGTCGACCTGGCCCAGACCGTCTTCAACATGCCGGTGGCCCTGGGCCAGCCGGGCGCGGGACTGGACGGCGTCGTGGAAGCGACCCGCGACCCGCGCCTGTCCACTGCCGTAGGTCTGGCGATGTATGGACGGATGCGGGCCCAGGAGACGGGTGGCGGCCTGGCGCTGCGGAGTTTCAGTCGATTGACCGACTGGTTGCGCGACTTCTTCTGAGTCGTGGCCCGAGTCGGAGTCGGATTAGAGATCGGAGCAGGGATGAACCCCCAAACGAGTCGGGAGGGACAGATGGTCTTCGAGTTCGAGCGTGAGACGACGCGGAACGCTCGCATGAAAGTCGTCGGGGTCGGCGGCGCTGGAGGCAACGCTGTAAACCGCATGATCGACGAGAACCTCGACGGGGTCGAGTTCGTGGCGATCAACACGGACGCGCAGGCGTTGAGCAACTGCTCGGCGCACCTCAGCCTGCAGGTCGGGCGAAAGCTCACCCGGGGTCTCGGGGCGGGTGCGAGACCGGAGGTCGGTCGGCAGGCGATTGCGGAGAACGAGGAAGAGGTACGACGAGCGCTGGAGGGCGCGGATCTCGTGTTCGTAACAGCCGGCATGGGAGGTGGGACCGGGACCGGCGCAGCGCCACGGGTCGGCCAGATCGCCAGCGAGATGGGCGCACTCGTGATTGCCATCGTGACTCGGCCGTTCAACTTCGAGGGCAAGAAACGGATGCGCCACGCCGAAATGGGTCTCCGCGACCTCCGGCGCTCGGTGGATACCATGATCGTAGTGCCCAACGAGAAGCTCCTGTCCGTCGTCGGAAAGGGCACGACGTTCCGAGCTGCGCTCAAGAAGGCCGATGAAGTGCTCCTTCACGCCACGCAGGGTATCTCCGACCTGATCAGCGTCACGGGCGAAGTGAACGTTGACTTCGCGGACGTCCGCACGGTCATGTCCAATCGGGGAGCCGCCCGGATGGGAACCGGAGAGGCCACTGGCGAGGACCGTGCCGTCGAGGCCGCCCAGCAGGCGATTTGCTCACCTCTGCTTGACAACGTATCGATTAACGGTGCTACGGGCGTTCTCGTGAATATCTCGGGTGGCATGGATCTGGCCATCGATGAGGTAACGACGGTGAACTCCATCGTGCAGGAGGCGGCAGGCGACGAGGCCGAGATGATCTTCGGGGCGGTGCATGACCCGAACCTGGACGGTAAGCTGCGGGTTACGGTGATCGCGACTGGATTCGGCGAACAGGTCGAGGATGAGCCGGCCCCGACGCTCAAGGTAGTTCCGGTAGACCCTGAGCCGATCGTTCGGCCCCGGTTGGTCTCGGTCATCGGAGGTAGTCCGAGTCCGGTATCGAGGACCCTGCCGGAGATCGGCAGTGCCTTTACTGGACGGTCGCAGGTAGAGGACCTGGAGATCCCGACGTTCATCCGCCGCCAGATGGACTGACGTAAGGCAGGACACAACAGTGGAAGGAAGCGATCAGTTGCGTTTCACCGACACGAGACCAGGACCGAATCGTCGGAAGCGAGGGCCACGCACGCCGTGGGCCGCGCTGCCGATGCAGGTCGTTGTACCGGTCGTGGCCGTATCGGCTCTTCTTCTCGGAGGGCTCGGACTGTGGTCAATGCTCCGATCTCGAACCGTGCCCGCAGAAGAGAACGTTCGCTCGGTATTCGTCCCGTCTCCACCACCTCCCGAGAGCGTGTACGATACCCTGCGGACTGGAGAGACTCTGGCTGAGGTCCTGGATGTTCACGGCTTCTCTGCCCAGGCCATTTACGAGCTGATCGAAGTCGTCAGGGAATACAAGAGTCCCCGCTCGTTTCGCCCCGGTGTCGTCGTCCGACTCACGGGTCCGGCGGGCGGGCAGGCAGAGCAGGTCCTCCTGCAGCTGAACGAGGACTCGCTGCTCTCGCTGGAAGCGCACACCGATGGCTGGGCCAGCGACGTGGTCACCGTGCCGATCCGGGTGGACACGCTGTTGCTAGGCGGCTTGATCGAGTCGAGTCTGTGGTACGCCGAGTTGACGGGCGAGGTCGACGACCTCGGCGAAGGCGAATTTCAGGAATACGTGTACGATCTGGCGGACGTGTTCGCTTGGAAAGTCGACTTCACGCGCGATATACGCCGCGGAGACGCGTTCAGGGTGGCCATTGAGCGGGAGTTACGGCCGGACGGAACGGTCCGCTCCCGCCGGTTCCTCGCGATCGAGCTCCGCAACCGGGGACGGGTGCTGTCGGCCATCCCATACACCCGCCCGGGCGGCCGACGTGACTACTTCGACGTGGAGGGCGAGGCCCTGCGGGGCGTGTTCCTCCGTTACCCGGTTCCCTATCGCATCACGAGCGGATTCTCAAACCGCCGCTACCATCCGGTCCTCAAGCAGTATCGCGCTCATCGCGGCACCGACTACGGTGCCCCGCACGGCACGTCGGTGAAGGCTACGGCGACGGGTACCGTGACCCGGGCCGGCACGTGGGGCAACTATGGGAGGATGGTCGCGATCCGGCACACGCACGGCATCGAGACGCGGTATGCCCACCTCAGCTCGATCTCCGCCGGCATCCGGGTGGGTGCCCGGGTGGACCAGGGGCAGGTAATCGGGCGTGTCGGCTCGACCGGGCTGGCAACGGGGCCGCATCTCCACTACGAGTTCCTGCAGAACGGCGCCCACCGGAATATTTCGACCATGAACCTTCCCTCGGCTCCGGCTCTCGAGGACCAGTACATGTCGGAATTCCTGGTGAACCGTGACGCCGCGCTCGACGTTGTGTCGGGCGTGGCTCTTCCGGCGGCGGCGTCCGATTTCGTCGGACCGGCGGTCGCCGACTGACCCGGACTCGCCCCTGATGCCCTGGTTGGCTTTCGGAGCGGCCGCCATAGCGGCGGTCGCGGTGACGGTCTGGTGGTACGGTCGGCGCGAGGAGAAGGTACGGGGACGAGTCTTCGCCGCGGTCCTCAGAGGCACTGCCGTGTTCCTCTTCCTGTCGGCTCCGTGGCTGCCTCCGCTCAGCGATGGCAATGATCACAGCCCGCGGGTGGCGATTCTCGTTGACTTCTCCCGGAGCATGCGTTATCCGGTCGGCGCCGGCGCCGGGGCCACGCGCATACAGGCAGCGCGCGTGGTCGCCGCCGAGCTCGGCCGGGACCGGTCCGCATCGATCTGGTCGTTTGCGCGCACGGCGGCGGCGATCGAGTGGACCGACCTGGAGGGTCTCGAGGCCACGGGCGCCGACTCTCGAGCGGTGGATGCGATCGAGCGGGCGAGGGCCTCGGGGGCGGAGTCCCTCGTGGTCGTGACCGACGGTGAGCTGGCGGATCGTGAGGCCGCGCGGCGGCTGGCTGAGCGGTTCGGGATCGCTCTGCGGGAGGTCCGGATTGCGGATGACGTTGAGCGAATCGGAATTCGATTCGTAGCTGCCCCCCGCATGCTGACCGCCGGGGACACGCTCGAAGTCCGGGCTGAGATCGTCGCAGCCGCCGGTCCGGGCGATTCGGCCCGCGTAACCCTCGACTTCGGCCCAGGGCTGGGTGAGGCGGTGACCGTTGAGCTTCCGGCGGCCGGCCGGTCCGTCGAGGCCGTGTTGCGAGTGCCCGCAGACGTCGCTTCCGACTCGACGGAATGGCGACCGCTCGATGTGAGCGTGGAGGGCGTGATGCCTCCGTGGGATTCCGCTGCACGGGCCCGCTCGTGGGTCGGGGTATCTCCCGAGCCCACGGGTGCGGTGATGGTCTCGGTGGATCCTGATTGGGAAACTCGGTACCTGTCGCCGGTGCTCGAGCGATCGATTCCCGGCGGAGCCCGGGTCTTCCTGCGTGTCAGCGACGGTACCTGGATTCGATCGGGGCTTCGGCCCGTGGGTGGAATCCCTGAATCATCGGTGCGACGAGCGGCTGAGTCCGCGACCCTTCTCATAGTCCAGGGCGATCCGAGCGACCTGCCGGGATGGCTCGAGTCGGCCGCTCGGCGACGTCCCGCCGTGATGCACCTGGTGAGAGGTACCGGTCCGGTCTCCGGAACCGGTGTCTCGGTGCAGGAGGCCCTTCCGGGAGAGTGGTACGTGGCAACGCCGCCCCCCCCCGGCCCCGTGTCGGCACACTTGATGGGTGTGGCCCCACAGGAGTTGCCTCCTCTGTCGCGCCTCTACGGATCCACGGGCAGCGCCGCCGGGTCGGTGCTGTCCGGCCGACGGGATCGGCGCGGACCCGAGAGCCCGATTGCCCTTGTGGGGTCGGCCGAGGGGCGCCGGTGGGCCGTGGTCCAGGGTGAGGGCACCTGGCGCTGGGCCGCACGGGGCGACCAGGGGCTTGCCCTGTATCGCGGGCTTTTCGCCGGTTTGACCCGGTGGCTGGTGGAGCGAACGGCCCCGCAACCGATCCGATTGTCGGATCCGTATGTCCGATCGGGCGACTCGGTGCGGTGGCGTGCGGCGCCTGAGGTTCGCGATCTTGCCCTGCAGCTCAAGGACGCGTCCGGCATGGTCGTGTGGTCCCACAGCCCGGCGGATTCGACAACCGCGATCGCAGGGCCGCCACTCGAGCGGGGGGATGCCCGCTTCGTGGCAACGGGTACGAGCGGGGGCGCTCCCTTCCGTATCGAGCGACCGTTCCACGTGAACGCCCGGGTCGAGGAGATGCCGAATCCCGTGGGTCCCCCGCTCGATGTTCGCCCCGACGAAGCGGTGGGGGAGAGGGCCGCCCCGAATTCGGATCCGCCCGTGTGGCCTTTCGCAGCGGCGATCGGGCTGCTGTGCGTGGAGTGGCTCTGGAGACGCAAGGTGGGACTGAGATGATGACAGGAGGTGGAGTGAGTGGAGAGGGGATGAGCCTGCGCGGCGAACCACGCGGCAGATCGCTATGGCAGAGGATCGTCGATCTGTCACTGACGGACGTGTCTGTGCTGGTGAAGGGAATCGACGACGATTCGATCGAGGAGCTGGAGCGCATCCTCTTGGAGGCTGACTTCGGAGTCGACGCCTCGATGGACCTGGTGCAGGAGCTGGAGTCGGCAGCGCGCAGGGGGAAGGTGAAGACGGAGACGGAACTGCGAGAGTTCCTGTCGGACCGCATCCGGGAGATCCTTACGTCGCCACCCGCTGTGGGCGACGAGTCATCGGAGGATGCGCTGGAGTTTCGGACCCCCGCCGGGTCGCGGCCTTTCGTGATTCTCGTCCTCGGGGTTAACGGGACCGGAAAAACGACGACGGCCGCGAAACTGGCGCGGCGAGCGATGGACGCGGGCCTGCAGGTGACGCTGGCTGCAACCGACACGTTCCGAAGCGGGGCCCAGGAGCAGCTTCGCATCTGGGCGGATCGGCTCGGGGCTGACTTCGTAGGCGGGCAGCCGGGTGGTGATCCGGCGGCCGTGGCGTTCGACGCCGCCCAGGCCGCGGCCGCTCGCGGCGCGGACGTCCTGATCATCGATACGGCCGGCCGACTGCATACGCAGACGAATCTCATGGAGGAGCTCCGGAAGATCGACCGTGTGGTCGGCCGCCAGGTGGAGGGGGCGCCGCATGAGCGTCTGCTGGTGGTCGATTCCACGGCGGGACAGAACGTCCTGAACCAGGTGCAGGAGTTCGGACAGGGCTTTCCCCTGAACGGCATCGTGCTGACGAAGTACGACGGCACGGCGAGAGGTGGAACCGCCGTCGCGGTGAGCCGGCAGTTCGGTGTTCCCGTCCGGTGGCTCGGCACCGGTGAGAGCGAGGCGGACCTGGAGAGGTTCGACGCGAACAGGTACCTGGAAAAGCTCCTCGGCTGACATGAACCGGCGCTCCAGCGACCTGCAGAGGTCAGTCCAGTACGTGAGGGGTGTGGGCCCGCGTCGGGCGGAGAAGCTGGCCCGGATCGGTGTGCGCACGGCGCGCGATCTGCTGTATCACATCCCGCATCGCTATGAGGACGCCACGACGGTCGCCAGGATCTCGGCGCTCAGACCGGGTGACGACGCGACGATCATCGGGCGAGTGGTCTCGAAGGGGGTGATTCCGACCCGCCGACGTCTTCGGATATTCCACGCCGTCCTCAAGGATGACTCGGGACTCATCGAGTGCGCGTGGCCCGGGCAACCGTGGCTGGACAACTCGATACGAAAGGGTGACCTGCTGCTCGCCTCCGGAACCGTGGGCTTCTACCACGGCCGGCAGATGCGTCCGCGGGAGCACACGCTTCTGGCTTCGGCGAGTGACGGGGAGACGGAGACCGGCATGGTGTTTCCGGTCTACCGGGCCACGGAGGGGCTGAGCCACAGGCAGATCCGAGGAATCGTCGAAGAGAACCTGGATGATCTGCTGGCGGAAGCCGGAGACGCGGAGATATTCGGACCTGACTGGCTGCGAGCGGTGGGTCTGATGCGCCTGCCCGAGGCGCTGGAGAGGCTCCATCGGCCCGAGACGCTGTCGCAGGTCGGGCCCGCGATGAGGCGACTCGCCTACGAAGAGCTGTTCTTCCTGCAACTCCTGCACGCCCGGGCTCGTCACCAGTACAGGAGCCGGGAAGCCGGGTTGTCCCTGGACTCGCGCCCCACGCTCACCGAGCGCTTCCTCGCAGCGCTCCCGTATCGGCTGACGGACGCCCAGGAGAGAACGTGGCAGGAAATCAGGGGCGACATGGAGAGCCCGTCCCGCATGTATCGCCTGCTCCAGGGTGACGTGGGGTGTGGCAAGACCGTGGTGGCTGCCGCCGCGATGGTTCGCGCCGTGGATTGCGGAAGGCAGGCGGTGATCATGGCTCCGACCGAGCTGCTCGCAGAGCAGCACCAGCGAACCCTGACGGACCTCCTCGAGCCGGTTGGACTCGCCCCCGTGCTTCTCACCGGTTCGGTCAAGGGCAAGAGGCGCGAGGCCGTGCTGGAGGACTCTCGATCGGGTCGCGCGATGGTCATCGTCGGAACCCACGCCCTCATCCAGGACGGTGTGGGATTCGGCTCTCCCGGCCTCGTCGTGATTGACGAGCAGCACCGCTTCGGCGTGGAGCAGCGACGGGCCCTACGCGACGCGGGCGGAGCTGCGGACACGCTCGTGATGTCCGCAACGCCGATTCCCCGGTCGCTCGCCCTGGCCGTGTACGGCGATCTGGACCTGAGCGTGATCGACGAGATGCCTCCCGGCCGCAGATCCGTGATCACCGGCATTCGCGGACCGGGCGACCGGGCGGCGGCGTTCGAGTTTCTGCGCGGGCAACTGGCCGAGGGTCGGCAGGGATATGTGGTGTATCCCCTGATCTACGAGTCTGACGCAGTGGAGGCAGCGGCGGCCACGCGTGCCGTGGAGGAGCTCTCCGAGCTGTTTCCCGAGTTTCGCCTGGACCTGCTGCACGGTCGAATGAGCGGCACGGACAAGGAGGCGATCATGCGCAGATTCCTCTCCGGGGAGACCCATGTGCTCGTCGCGACGACGGTGATCGAGGTAGGGATCGACGTGCCGAATGCCACGGTCATGCTCATAGAGCACGCGGAGAGGTTTGGCCTGGCGCAGTTGCACCAGCTACGGGGGAGGGTCGGTCGGGGTGGGGACCAGAGCTACTGCGTGGCGTTCTACTCGGGCGACGGCCCTCCCGAGCGGCTCAGGGCGCTCGCCGGCACGAACGACGGATTCGAGATCGCGCGCGAGGATCTCCGTCTCAGGGGCCAGGGAAACCTCTTCGGGGCAGAGCAGCACGGTCTTCCCGCTCTTCGCTTCGCCGACCTCGATCGCGACTACGACCTTCTCGAGCATGCGAGAATGAAGGCCCGGACGATGGTGGAAGCCGACCCGGAACTGGCGTCCGCCCGCCACCGCCCGTTTGCCCGCGTGCTCCAGGAACGGTACGCGGATCAAGCCGCTCTTTACGCGGTCGGCTGACGTTGACTCGCTTCTGATGCCGGTCTAGTGTACCCGCCTCAAGCCGACTCCAACTACGGAATGCCCTGACATGGAAAGTGTGTTCACCAGCGTTCGCGATCTGGCCTCGAAAGCGGGGCAGGAGGCCACGCTCGCCGGCTGGGTGGCGAAGTTCCGATCGAGCGGGAAGATCGCTTTTCTCGGGTTGCGCGATGGTACGGGTACGGTCCAGGTCGTGATTGCGCGGAACGAAGTGGACGATCGTTCGTGGGCGGGCACGGCGGATCTTTCGCTTGAGAGCAGCGTCCGCGTGGTGGGAACGGTGAGGCAGGACGATCGGGCGCCCGGCGGCTACGAGATCACGGCGAGCCAGGTCGAGGTGATCGGTCCGGCGGACGAATACCCGATACAACCGAAGGAACACGGCATCGATTTCCTCCTGAACAACCGGCACCTGTGGCTTCGGCATGGGCGCCAGGTGGCGATCATGCGGGTGCGGGATGAGATCGTGAAGGCCATTCGCGACTTCTTCTACGAGCGGGATTTCGTGCTCGTGGACTCCCCGATCCTGACCGGAGCAATCGGGGAATCGGCCGGGACCCTCTTCAGCACGGAGTACTTCGACCTGGGGACTGCGTACCTGGCGCAGACCGGCCAGTTGTACGTCGAGGCGGCGGCGGCCGCGCTTGGGAAGGTCTACTGCTTCGGACCCACGTTTCGGGCCGAGAAGTCGAAGACGCGGCGGCACCTCACGGAGTTCTGGATGGTCGAGCCCGAAGTCGCGTGGCTCGACTCTGAGGGCAACATGCGGCTGCAGGAGGACTTCGTATCCTACATCGTGGGGCGGGTCCTGGAGCGACGGGCCCACGAGTTGGAGGAGCTCGATCGCGACGTCAACCGGCTCGCAGCCATTTCGCCCCCGTTCGTTTGGTTGTGCTATCCGGATGCGGTCGCGTCCCTCCGTGTGACCGGTGTGGCGATCGTGTGGGGGGAGGACCTCGGCGCTGAGCACGAGACCGTTCTGACCGAGGGCCGGGAGAAGCCGTTGTTCGTGTTCGACTATCCGCGGGAGGCCAAGGCGTTCTACATGAAGGAGAACCCCGACGACCCCCGGACCGTGAAGTGCAACGACCTTCTGGCTCCCGAGGGCTACGGCGAGATCATTGGCGGCAGCCAGAGAGAGGACGACTACGACCGGCTCCTGGCCCGAATCCGGGAGGAAGATCTGCCGGAGGAGGCCTACGACTGGTACCTCGATCTCAGGCGACATGGCACGTTCACGCACAGCGGTTTCGGCCTCGGGTTGGAGCGGACCGTTGCGTGGATCTGCGGGGTCCCCCACTTGCGGGAGACGATCGCGTTTCCCCGAATGATGACGCGCCTTACGCCCTAGCGGGAAGCGCGGGCCGCGGGCTGCTTGAAACGAACCCGCGCCCGTCCCCGTACGGGGAGGCGAGAGGAGGCAATATGGAGCTCATCGCTGCACTGATGCTGGCGGCGGCCGGGGCCGGCATGGGCATCAGCTACGTGAAGGTCAGAGAATTCGTGCGCACTCGATTGCGCTTCGTGGACAGGGCGCAGAAGCCTGCAGCGCCCTGGATCGCCGGTGTGGCGGGAGTGCTGGTCGCTGCTCCCGTCGTGGCGTTGCTGCCCGTTCTGGGGTCGGTCACGGCCGTCATCTACGGTGTCGTCGTCGGGGCAGGCGTGCGCAGCGGCCAGAAGCAGGTCAAGCAGCTCACGGGCGGCTGATTCCGGCCGCCTTTACCCGCTCCCACAGTACGTCCAGCTCCTCGAGACTCGCCTGACGGGGGTCGAGCCCGTCTGTTTCGGCGAGTTCGAGCAGGGCTCGGAATCGACCCGCGAACTTGGCTGCCGATCGCTCGAGAGCCGTGGTCGGGTGGATGCCAGCCAGTCGGGCAACGTTCACGGCTGCGAACAGCAGATCGCCCAGCTCGTCCTCGACTCGCGGGTCTACCGTTTGATCGTCAGTCGCGGCTGCGGCTTCCACGAATTCGAGCGATTCGCGCACCTCCCGCAGTTCCTCTTCCAGCTTCTCGACCGCACCCCAGACGTCGGGCCAGTCGAAGTTCAGGCCCGCGGCCCTGTCCTGCATGCGAAGCGATCGGCTGAGGGGCTCAAGACCGGCCGGGAGACCTTCGAACGGGTCAGAATGGCGGTCCCCCGAGTTCGAATCCATCCGATCTCGTTCACGCTGCTCCGCCTTCATCCGCTCCCAATCGGGCGCCTCATCCGCATCACCGTACACGTGTGGGTGACGCTCCCGCATCTTGTCTTCCATCCCGGCGACTACGCTCGACGCGTCAAACGCCCCGCGCTCTTCCGCCAGAACGACCTGGAAAGCGATGTTGAGAAGCAGGTCGCCCAACTCCCGGCACAGCTCGTCATCCTGCCCGGAGAGGACGGCGTCAGCGACTTCGTGAGCTTCCTCCAGCAGGTAGGGTCTCAGGCTGCCGGGAGTCTGGCGTGCGTCCCACTCGCAGTGGTCTCGCAGGTACCGGACGAGGGCGAGACTCCGGCCCAGGGTGACATCCCCGGGCAGGGACCGCTCCATGTGCTCCACGTCGGCCCCATCGGGGCGCGGAATCTGTTGCTCAGGGGACATAGGCCGGATATACTATGCCGGCCTTGAAAAACGTGCCAATTGAAGCGATGGAGCGCGCCTGGATAGAAGTAGATCTGGGCGCGCTGCGCAGGAATAGCCGGGTCATCTCGGATCGTGTGGGCGACGGCTGTCGCCTCCTCCCCATGGTCAAGGCCGATGCCTACGGCGTGGGGATGGAGCGTGTCGTGCGGACCCTGCGACCGCTGGGACCCTGGGGCTTTGGAGTGGCCACGACCCGGGAAGGTCGTGCCCTGCGGCGGATGGGGTGGGATGGACCGGTGGTCGTGTGCACACCGACCCTTCCTGCCGATATCGCCAGCCTGGTGGAAGAGCGCCTCGAACCGGTCGTTCCCGGTCTCGAGGCGCTCCTTGCTTGCGCGGAGCGCCGGCGCGATGAGCCGCTGTCCGTGCACCTCGAGGTAGACACGGGCATGGGCCGCCTGGGACTGAGCTGGGAGCAGGCGGGCGAGTGGGCGCCGGAGGTGGCCTCGGTGGTGCGGGCCGGTGCGGTGCGACTGGTGGGCACGATGTCGCACTTCCATTCCGCCGACCGGCCGGGTGATTCGACCCGGACCCAATGGTCCCGGCTGCGAGAAGCGCTGGAGGCGATGCGCTCAGCCGGTGTGGATCCGGGTCTCGTGCACGCGGCGAACAGTGCCGGAGCCTTACTGCATTCGGGCGTGGAGGCCGATCTGGTGCGGCCGGGCATCTACCTGTACGGTGGGGGGACTTGGCCTCCGGAGGCGGCGCCGGTGGTGAGCGTTCGAGCTCGAGTACTCGCCGTCCGGGATGTCGCGGCTGGCACGACGGTGTCCTACGGCGCGACGTGGACCGCCCCCCAGGCCGGGCGGCTGGCGACCCTCGGGATCGGCTATGGTGACGGGCTACGGCGAGAGCTTTCGAACCGGGGCCGGGCGCTGCTCCACGGCGTGGAGGCACCGTTTCGAGGAGTCGTGTGTATGGATACCGTCGTGGTGGACGTGACGGGTCGGGATGACGTCCGACCGGGGGACGTCGCCACGCTTCTCGGGAAGGACGGAGGCGAGAGCATCAGGCTCGCGGACATGGCCCGACAGTGTGACACGATCGACTACGAAATCCTGACGGGCCTGGGAGATCGGTTGTCGCGTGTGGAACTCGATTACAGCGATACGGACGCCGATGAGGACCTGGTCTTCGAGGCTCTTGAAACGATAAGAGATGGCATCTGACACGGGGTTGGCTGAACTGAGGGTGCAAGCTCGCCGGGCCATGGAGAGGGCGTATGCGCCGTACTCCGAATTCCGGGTGGGTGCGGCCGTCGAGACCGCGGAGGGCAAGGTCCACGCCGGGTGTAACGTCGAGAACGCCTCGTTCTCGGTGACCATGTGCGCGGAACGTGTCGCCATCGGGGCGGCCGTGACGGCGGGAGGGCGGTCGCTGCGCCGGGTCTATGTGTGCTCCACGTCGGTGGAGCCCGTGCCTCCCTGTGGGGTGTGTCGCCAGGCCCTGGCCGAGTTCGGACCCGACCTCGAGGTCATCAGCGAAGGGTCGGGCGGACAGATGCAAAGGTGGACCCTGGGGGAGCTCCTCCCGGACCAGTTCCGACTCGAGGAACACGTTCCGGCGGACGAGGACGGGCGAAACCCGGGCGCGGAGAGGCGCACTTGATCCGAAGAGGCGGCTTGACCTCCCTCCTGGTCGCCCTGGTGGTGGCGCTCGGCGCGTGCACCGAGGACCCGTTTCTGGCCGTGGACTCCGAGACGGCCCCGGGTGTGTCCACGCCGACGATCGAAGTGATCCTCGAAGCCGGGGAACTTCCTTCCTGGCGGGATACCACCTACTGGGGATTCGTGGTGCCCAACTCGGCGTCCTTCAGCCTGCTTTCGGACCGGGAGGAACTGCGGGCGAGGCCCCTGGGCCGATTCAGCACGATTCCCGACTCCGTGTTCGTCGATACTCTCCGCCTCGCGATCGACAGTTTCACGGCCGCCGAGATTCGGCTTTCGGTGGATACGGCTCTGTCGGAACTGCCGACCGACTCCGTTCAGCTTGCCGCCTGGACGCTGTCGCGGAGCTTCAATGCGGAGGAGGCCACGTGGCAACGCGCCAGCGAGGGCGAGCCCTGGTCCACCCCCGGGGGAGACCTTGAGACCCTCCTGGGCGTCGACACGTTCAGCTTTGAAGTCGACTCGCTTGGGGCAATCATTGACACGGCCGTCGTGCGGTTCGAGGGTAACGTCGATTCGCTGTTGACCGCGTGGCGGGATTCTGAGGGTGAACCGGGGTTCGCGGTCGTTCTCAGCGGCCCGGGAGGCGTCCTCCGGACGAGCCTCGTATCGCTGGTGGCGCAAGCAGTGCCCGAGGGGCGCGATACGGTGGTGACCATCGTTCGTGCGGCTCTTCCAGGCACGTTCATCTTCGATCCGCCGACCCCGCAGCCCACGACTCGCCTTCGGCTCGCGGGCCTGCCCGCTGCCCGTTACTACCTGGATTTCCAACTCCCGGACAGCCTCGGCTTCATCCAGCTCCGCGGATCCACGATCAATCGGGCCACGTTAGAATTCCGGCCGACCGGGGCTCCCGCCGAGCCGTTCGACCTGAAGGCCGACATCGCGGCGCAAGCGGTGAGGCTCCTCGCGGATCCTTTCGTATTCGGCGAGAAGACGCCGATCGGATCCCCACTCGGGGACCTGGAGCTTCTGAGGCCGGACTCACTGGCCTCGGGAAACACCATGCAGTATGACATCACGTCGCTGATCCGGCTGTGGACGCTGGCGCCCGTGGATTCGCTTCCACACCTTCGAGTGGGAATCGTCCCCATTCCGGAGAACCGGCAGTTCGGGTTCTGGGAGTTCTTTTCCTCGGAAGACGGACCGGGACTCCGGCCGGTGGTGCACTTGCTGTTCACGCCCAACCCGTCCTTCCTCCTTCCGTGACTGCGAGGCGCGAAGGGCTGCTTCGATCCCGGCGGATGAACTGGGTCCTGGCGGCCGTGATCGGGGTAATCGTTGCGCCCGTGGCACTCCACGCTCAGACACCGGTGACGGACCTCGGATTGGGCTACCCGGTGCCGCCACTCGACGCCCGGGCGGCGTCTCTTGGCGGAACGGGTATGGGGCTGTTCGGAGGGTCCTTCTCGTCTCGTAATCCCGCGGACCTGACGATGTTCTCGAATCCGGCGATCGGCGGTACGCTGGCCCCCGAGAGCGTGAAGCTCAAGACGGCTGAGGGCGAGCAGTCCACGGGGCGCAGCCGGTTCGTCGTGATGCAGGGAGTGCTTCCGTACCAGCAGTGGCGGTTCGGGCTCAACGTGAACGCGGAGCTCGATCAGGACTGGGACGTGATCCTCACGGACACGCTGCGTACCGGGTTCGGAGATTACCCGTATTTCGAGAGCCGGCAGCATGACGGTGGCGTCAGTTCGGTCGGATTGAGCGTGGCTTATCGAATGGGCCCCCTCGGCCTGGGTGTCGAAGGGAGTGCGCTCACGGGTAACCTTCGGCAAGTGTTCCGGCGTACTTTCGATCCCGCCATCGACGATCCGACGAACCAGATCGGCGGCGCAGCCGGCGATTCCCGTTGGGCGTTCAGCGGATGGCGTTTCCGGGCCGGTGTCACGGGGCAGGTCGGCCGGCGGGGCATCATCTCCGCCGCGATCACTACGTACACGCAACTCCAGGCCGAGAAAGACACGTTCGGCATCGCCCTCGAGAATCAGAAGTTCGACATGCCGCTCGAGGTGGCGGTGGGAGGCAGCGTCGTGCTGACTCAGAAGCTCCTGCTGGCGGCCGCCGGCGGATGGAAAGGTTGGTCGGCGACGGACTTCAAGGTGTTCGACACGGAGTCGGCCGACGTGATCTGGGCCGGCGGTGGCCTCGAGTACGTGGGCGTCAACTTGATCGGCTTGCCGGTGCCACTGCGGGTTGGATATCGGTACACCGACCTGCCGTTCTACGGCGGGGAATTCGAGCAGCTGAGCGAACAGGCGTTCACGTTTGGCCTTGGAGTGCGGATCGCGGGGGGCAGGGCCGCCCTGGACTTCGGTGTCGAGATCGGCAGTCGAGGAGATCTTGAGACTACGGGGACGGAAGAGAGCTTCCAGCGCTTTTCGCTCTCCTTGGGTATCAACTCGATGTAGGAATCCGCCTGGCGCGCGTGCCGGGGCCTTCCTCAAGCCGCTCGCGTGGCTCGCACCGCTTCGACGACCTCAGCTTCAAGCAATTCCGGGTGCGTGACAGGCCATCCGTGGCCGCGTGGCACCCGCCGCACCACCATCTCCGCATCCCGCGATCGAGCCAGGAAAGTCTCAGTTTCCGCCGGCAGGTAGAGCCGGTCGAACTCTGCGAGCACGATGTGGGCCCTCGGGGCCGTGGGCCGAAACGTGTGCGCGATGCAGTGGATGGTTTCGGCCACGGCAGGGAACAGGCTGGCCGGATTCCGAACGGCGGTGCCGAGGTAGTCCCGCAGAATGCTCCACGCCCAGCCGGCCCCTCGTCGCCCTTCGAATCCCAGGTACTCCCTGAGCTGCAAACGCACCGCCCGCCCGAACTTGTTCCCCCACCCGACCCTGAGGGGGATCAAGGGCGACAGGGCGATGGCGGGGACGGAGCCGAGCAGGGCGAGGAAACCGCCGTATGAATGGCCGGCACGAAACGCCTGCGGCGCATGCCGCTCAGCCAGGGCCTCCGTGAACTCGCGATATCGATCGACCCTGGCGGGCAGGTCCGCGTGGGTTCGAAACGAGAGGTCGGGAACGAATACGGTAAAGTGCCGGCCAAGGCGAGTCATGCCCTCACGGTAGTAGCCCGGATGAACACCCAGGCCCGGAAGGAAGATGACGGGCTCTCCGTCGCCGTGGATTTCCACCGGGACCTGGAGACCGTCGAACTTGAAAGACTCATGCCTCACCGCCATGGGGCATCCTACGCCGGGTCCGCAGCGCGGGCAATCGGCCCCGCCGCGACGTCAGACGGGTCGCCCGGCCCGGTGTGGCCCGCCTCGGCGCCGTCCGGTACGTTCAGGCCGTTGAATATCGGTTGATCGCCCACTCGATACTCGAGGTAATAGATAGTCCGTGACTGACTCGACCGGGCTGGTCCCGCTGCGGCGGAAGCGTGTGGCGCAAGGTGTCGTAGCGCCGCCGGTGCCGGTGACGCGGCGCGCGTTCATAGAGACCTACGGGTGTCAGATGAACATCGGGGACTCGGAGCTCATGGCCGGCGCGCTTTCCGGCCGCGGCTACGTCACGGTAGACGATCCGGCCCGAGCGGACGTGATCGTGATCAACACGTGCGCTATCCGGGAGCATGCCGAGACGCGCGTGCTGGGGAGGATCGGGCAGCTGCAGGTGCACCGGAGAAATCACCCGGATCTCGTTCTCGCCGTCACCGGCTGCATGGCGCAGCGAATGGGCGGGGACCTCCTGGATAGCATGGCCGGAGTGGATATCGTGGCCGGCCCCGATTCTTACCGGAAGCTGGGCGACCTCGTCGATGAGATGCGCTTCGGGGCCGCTTCGCGAGGGCAGATGCTCCTGGCCCTCGACGAGACGGAGGACTACGAGGGTGTGGACGCCATCCGGAGGGAAGGCGTGACGGCATGGGTTACCGTGCAGCGCGGGTGCGATCACCGCTGCACGTTCTGCATCGTGCCGTATGTACGCGGCGGAGAGAAGAACCGGGAGCCCGCGGCCGTGCTCCAGGAAGTGCGGGGTGCCGTGACCGCCGGGTACACCGAGGTGAGCCTCCTGGGCCAGACGGTGAACTCCTATCGCACCGGCGACTGGGATTTCGCACGGCTCCTTCAGGCCGTTGCGCGCGTCGACGGGGTGAGACGGGTTCGCTTCACCTCACCGCATCCGAATGACGTCACCGATCGAATGGTGCGCGTGATGGCCGAGGAACCGGCCGTGTGCCCGCAGCTGCACCTCCCGGTCCAGTCGGGGTCCGACCGCGTCCTGAAGCGCATGGTTCGGCGTTATACGGTGCGGCAGTTCCTGGATACCGTGGAGCGCGTGCGACGGAGTGTCCCGGGCATTGCGCTGAGCACCGATGTCATCGTCGGATTTCCGGGCGAAACGGAGACGGATTTCGACGCCACCCTGTCGCTTCTGCGCCAGGTCCGGTTCGACGACGCTTTTCTGTATCGCTATTCGCTTCGGGACGGAACGCCGGCGACGCGCCTCCCACCGGGCGAGTTCGTGAGCGAGAAAACGTCGGGCAGACGGTTGGACGAGGTGATCTCACTGCACCGGAGCATTCAGCGCGAGATCAACGAGGGGGAGTTGGGGTCCGAGCAGGAGGTCCTGGTGGAGCGACCCGCCCGTTCGGAGGGTGACATTCTCGGGCGCACCGGAACGGGGAAGGTCGTGGCTTTTCCGGGTGAGCCGAAGTCGCGAAACACGTACTGTACGGTTCGCCTTACCTCCACGAGCGGGCCGACGTTCCGGGGAATGGCCGCGCCATGAGCTCTATCGGTCGGAGAATGCTCTTCGTAGCCGCTTTCTCGGCAGTGGCTGCCCTGTTTGCGGTGCAGAACGGGGCCGTGCGGGTACCGCTTCACCTCGGGATCGTGAGTATCCGCTCCGTGTCGCTTCCAGTGGTGGTGTTCGCCGCAGTAGCGGTGGGAATGCTGATGGTGCTTCTCGCCGGTCTCCGGGCCGACCTCAAGACCCGGAGGATGCTCCGCCGATACCGTGACGCGCTGGGCGGCGCGTCAGAGGAGATCTGACACCGAAGGTCGGCGCAAGCCCCCGCCGCGTCCCGCCCCTCCTGCTTCTCGCCCTGCTCACGTCCCTGGGCATCGCCCTGGGTCTCCGGTTCCCGTCCTTCGTTTCGGCAGCCGCGTCCACCGGCGCCTGGTTGCTGTTTCTGGGCGTGGTGGTGGCCACGGGTCTTCCTGGACGCCTTTCGCGCACCCTGCACGGTCGTTCGACGGCCCTCATCTACATGGCGCTGGCGGCCGGCCTCACTGCGGGCGCCCTCCTGGGCTCCTCGGCCGCGAGGCGCGCAGGCTCCTCTTGCGTCCTTGATCTCAGAACCGGTGACGGTGTTCACGTCCGTGGCGTGGCCGGGGAGAGCTCCGTCCCGGGTCGAGCCAGCCGCCTGACCCTGGGTGGTGCCGCAATTCGGGAGGCCGGCGGCTCAAGAAGTTGTGTCGTCCCCCGTCTGGTAGTGCGAGTGGATACGGTCCCGAGTCCCGTAGCGGCCGGAAGCCTGGTCACGGTCCAGGGAGAATGGGTCCGAATCGGTCGCCCTTCGGCCTGGCCCCGGCGACCCGGCCGGCGCGGGATCGTGGTGGGCCGGCTCGGAGAGCGGGAGCCGGGTGCAGACTGGCCCGTCACTCCAGGCGACGACGCCCCGACTGGAATCCTGCGCGCGGCCAGGGCTCGGGCCTCGGACCGATTGCGGAGACTCCTGCCTCCCGACGTGAGTCCGGTGGCCCGCGCGCTCGTGCTCGCAGAGCGTGACGATCTGCCGGGCGCCCTCCGAACCCGGTTCGCGGAGGCAGGCCTGGCGCATCTGCTCGCCATCTCCGGGCTGCACGTGGGATTGATCGCCGCGGCCATTGGTCTCCTGCTCCGTTCGTTTGCGGGGCCCTCGCGAGCCGCCGTTGGAGCGGCGGCTGTCGTCGCGGTATACGTAGCGGCTATCGGCGCTCCGCCGTCCGCCGTGCGCGCTTCGTTGCTGCTCGCGGGCTGGGCCGTGGCCCGCGTCCGTGGCCTTCCGGCTCGCGCCTGGGACCTGCTCGGCGCCGCGGCGATCGTGGCCCTGCTCAGTGATCCGCTGGTACTCGTCGAGCCCGGGTTCCAACTGTCGTTCGCCGGTTTCTCGGGTCTCGGGGCCGGCGCCGCGGTGTGGCGGGATCACGCTGAGGGCCCGGTCGGACAGAGCCGCGGGGGGGGGGGGGCCGGGGGGGGCGGGGCGGGCGGGGGGCGACGGCGCCGGAGGCTGGTGGGCGTGGGGAGGGGGCGG
>JAUVPT010000134.1 GCA_030598525.1 Gemmatimonadota bacterium | reverse complement strand
TCGGCCGCCACCTCCGCGGGCTCGTCCCTCAACCTCCGGATCGCGTCGAGGCGTTCGCCGCGGCACCGATCGACCTCGGCTTCCAAGAAATCGGGCTCCAGCGCCACGGTTGAGAGGGCGTCCAGGGCAGGTTCCAACTGCTCGGAGAGGGTTTGAACTCGGAGAACCAGGGAGTCGTACCCGGCCGCCACTCTGAACTGGAGGCCCAGTCCATCGAGCCACACGGCCATCTCGCGGGCGCTTCTCCCCGCCGCACCTTCCGGCAAGACCTTCGCGACGAGAGAAGCCAGCCCCACCCGGTCCGCGCCCTTCGAATCCGCACCGGCGGGCAGCACGAGGCTCAGCGTCGCCTCAGGCAAGCGGTCCCGCCGCAACCAGGCGAGGCTCATTCCGTTTCGGAGCCGATGGCGGCCGGGCCGCGGGATTGCCAGGGCCCGGGCGACGCCGGCCTCTGGAGCGCGCGATCGATCCACGCTCATGGCCGAGCCTCGGGCAGGAGATCAGGCGACGCCCCCGGCTCGCGCGGGACCACTTCCACAACGGTTCGGTGCTCCCCCGCGAGGACCCGCGAGGCCAGCTCCCGCAGTTCCGTCGCCTGCACGGCGCCGTACCGATCGAACGATGCGTTCACGTATTCCGGGTCGCCTCGCAGGACAGCAGCATGCGCCAGTGCACGGGCCCGTCCGCCCACGCTCTCGAATTGAAGCAACAACTGGCGACGGGCGCGCCGACGCGCGCCGGATACCTCGTCGTCGCCAACGGGCTGGTCCGCGAGCCGCGTAATCGTCTCGTCCACACCCGACCGAAGGGACTCCGCGTTCACCCCCGGTCGCGCCGTCGCTACCACCCACAGCATTCCGACGTCCTCGAGCGGCCAGACGAAAGCGTGAACATCGGCCGCGATGCGCTGTTCATACACCAGTTCCTGGTACAGGCGTGAAGATCGCCCCCCAGCGAGAACCGATGCGATCAACGAGGAGGCTTCGTACTCGGCCGAGCGGAACGATGGGGCGTGGTACATCATGTAGATTCGCGGAACGCTGACCGAGTCTTCGAGCCGGACGAGCCGAGACGAACCGGTTGCAGGTGGATCGACCGCCGGGCGCTCGGGAGACTCCCCCCACGGGATCTCGCCGAAGAACCGGTCCACGCGGCGCATGGCGTCTTCCGTCTCGAAGTCCCCGCACACGACGAGTACGGCGTTCCCCGGGCTGTACCATGTCCTGAAGAAGCGCCTCACATCCTCAAGGGTCGCGCGGTCCAGGTCCTCCATGTAGCCGATGGTCGGGTGGCGGTAGGAATGCCCGGTCGGGAAAGCGTGATGCAGGACCGTCTCGGTGGCCAACCCATAGGGGCGATTCTCGTACGACTGCCGGCGCTCGTTCTTCACCACATCGCGCTGATTGTCCAGCTTCGCCTGCGTGATGGACGGCAGGAACCACCCCATCCGATCCGCTTCGAGCCACAGCGCCAGGTCCAGCCGGTGCGAGGGAACGGTCTCGAAGTAGTTGGTCCGGTCGAACCACGTCGAGCCGTTGAGAGTGCCTCCCGCTTCCTGGATCAGTCGGAAGTGCTCGGCCTCCGCGACGTGCTCCGAGCCCTGGAACAGCAGGTGTTCGAACAGGTGAGCGAAACCGGTGCCACCCGGACGCTCATTCTTCGACCCGACGTGGTACATGACATGCACGGCGACGACGGGGCTGGAGCGATCCGGTTGCAGGATCACTCTCAGCCCGTTATCGAGTTCTCGCGTCTCGAACGGAAACCGGATGGCACGGGTCGGCGTGGTCACGGTGGCCGAATGTACCGGCCACCGCACCCCGCCTCAACGGTCACTCAATCCGCTTGCCAGGTTCCCGCCTCCTGTAGCGACGCCGGCGACAACGGGTACGACAGCACCGCGGGCGTCGGCAGGTGGCGCACGGCCAGGAGGCGATGTCGTCGCGAATCCACCGCGATGGCCATGACATCCGCGTCCAGGCGCATCACCGAATGCAGCGTGCCGTCCCAGTCGAACACGTGCACGTCCCGGCCGTAGAACGCTTCGCCCGGATGTCCGGCCCGCGTCCGGCCGGAGAACAACGCGTAGATCCGGTCGCTCGTGGTCGCGACGTCCACGTAGCCGAAGCGAAGGTCCTCTCCGGTGGCGAGGCTGGGTCCCCGCTCGCCCATCTTCACGCCGAACACGGGCTCGAACGCGAAAGGTCCCTCGATGCGCCGGAGTGGCTCTCCCCGGGAGGTGAACACCTCGAGGAATCCCGCATGCCGGTTCGCGAACACGAGCCGCTTGCCGGCCGGATCTGCTTTCAGATTGCCTCGATACGCGTGCTGCAGAACCTCGGGTGGTGCTTCGATGTCCGATGTCGGAATGGCGCCCGAAGCCCCTTCGTATTCTCCGTCGCCCGTGAAGTGCCCGAGCCGTCCTTCGCCGAAGAACCCGGCCGCGAGGAAACCTTCGTTTCCGCGGCGCACTACGTTGGTGACCATGGCCGGAGCGTGTATTGACAGCGTGACTCGCGCGGAAGCGGGGATCGACTCCCACCGATCCGGCTCGACCAGGGTCAGGCGCGACAGCGCCGCGTCATACACCCAGAATCCATCGCCGTCTGCGGTCGGTTCCAGGGCTCGCGGCCCTTCGAATTCGCCCGGGCCCTCACCGGCGCTGCCCAGCCCCGCAATGTATCCGCCCGCCGCGTCCAGGACGTGGATCGGCCGTTCGGCGAACCCATCAACCAGGGCGATGCGATCATTCGCGACCGCGATCTGCGTGGGCATCGCCAGCAGGTCGCCTCCGTACAGCAAAGTGCCCGTCGGCGAGATGCTGGTATACGGCGCCGGACCCAGGTCGTCGTCCGGTGGCGGAGACGTGTGCGAGCCGAAGGCCAGCCCCATCCAGGCGATGAAGGCCGCTCCGCCGAGCGGAGCCCTCACGAGGAGGCTCACCGACCCTCGTGCTTCGTGTAGTAGTTCATGATCGGATGCGATCCGGCTGTGCACACGGAGTCGATCTCCCGTATGCAATCGGCCTCCTTTTCCTTCGAGCACAACTGGCTGTCCTGGATGCCGTCCTCGGCGCTGAACGTGACCGGCGTGAGGACGAGCAGACCGAGTACCACGGCCGAACGGGTGACCAGCTTGATGGGACGCATACGTACCTCCGTTGTGGAATCGTGAGGCCGGGAAAGAGAGCGGCCGAAGGACAACGGACGGTCGCGGGGCCACGACCAGCCTGCTGACCTGCGCGAGCCGGGACCGGCGCGCGTACTCAAGCCGTGTCGCGAGATCCAAGTCGAAGGACCTCGAGATGCCTGACGGCCTCCATCAGGCTATGGGTACGGGCCCGGATCATCCCGGCCCGATCGATGACGAAGTACTCCCGAAGACCCCATTCTCCGAGCGCCGTTGCCAGCTCGGAGCCCGGGTCCTGGTACGCAGGCAGGCCCAGACCGGCACCGCGCGTGAAGGACTGCAGCGACTCGGAGTCCGGCTCGGGCGTCACCCAGAGCAGTCGTCCGGGACTGCCGGCGAGGAGGTGGCCGGCTCGGATGACCTCCGCCACGTCGTCCGGGGAGCCGAACACACGACGGTCCCACATCAACAGAATCGTCGGTCGGCCGGACAGCAGACTCTCGAGAGACCGGGACTGACCGGTCGATGTGAGCAGGCTACCGGGGGGAAGTCCTCGGCCCGTGTCCCGGTCCACTCGCATTCGCTGGATCATCTCGCTCTGGGCCCGTTTTCGGCCTTCCGCCAGGTCTGCACGCGTCAGCGAGGGGAACATGCGACGAAGCGAATCCACCGATTCGCGGGGATAGACCGGATCTGCGTCGAGTCGATGGAAATCGGACAGCGCCGCCCCTTGATCCCCGATGCTTAGCGTCGCTTCGAGCCGCGTCCGATACAGGATCGGGAGCCACACCCCGAGTTCGTCGGCCGCGTCGAGCTCGAGGATCGCGCCGACCGGTTCATCAGAAGCCAGCAACTGTTGCCCCAGGCGGACTCGCAGCGTCGCCTGCAGGCGCCGGGACTCACGACGCACTTCATTCGGTGTGTCGTGCAACGGCCGGTCATCGTCCGACCCTTCGGCCATGTGCTCCAGGAGGGCGCGGATCTCATGGATGCCACGCTCGCGAGTCTCCTCGTGGGCGACGAGAGTCAACACCATGTCGAGCATTGACCATTGGTCGTCGACGAGCGGCAGGCACCGCAGGGCCCACTCTCGCGTAAGATCCGCGTCACCTGTGGCAACTCCCGCACCGTACCCCGCCCGGCAGACGTTCGGGGTCCGGTGCTCTTTCACGGACCACAGCTCTTCCAGGTAGTCGCCAGCCTCGTCTCGATCCGTTCCGAGGCCTGCAACTCGCGTGTTCACAACGATACGGTGGGTTGGATCAAGGCTTTCCAGGCGCCCCACCCAGTGATCGAAAGCCTCCGTGTCTTCGAGCGCGATGGCGAAGCGCGTCATCGCCGCCGTTTCCCGTACGGAGAGTTCGACCTGATCGGTCCGACCCTGAAGTCCCCGGAAGATCTCTCTGTGATAGGCCAGGCTGGCAGCTGCCTCCGCTTGCAACTGTGTGGGCAGCTCGTACGCGAGATGCATGGACCAGCCTTCCGCACTTTCGGGATACAGCAAGGTCATTTCGTGCAGGACTGCTTCAGCTTCCGGCCAGCTCCGCTTTTGCAATACGAGAAACTCCTGCCTGAGAGCGCCTGGAAGTGGAACCCCGTCCTCGGTGTGTGCGCGCACTCTCCACAGGCGACCGTTTCGGTCATCCAGGCGATCGCCGGCCAGGTTCTCCACGCTAATGGCGGCATAGGCGAAGTCCAGCGGCAGTTGAAAGCTCCCTGCGTACTGGCCATCCCGATCGGGAAGGAGGACCACCTCCTCATACCTGCCAAGTACGTCGCGCGGAGGCTCAGAATCGGGCGCGCGGAGACGAAGACGCAGTCTGAGCGCTGTCTCGCCCGCCAGCACCACCCCCGGTCGATAGGTGAGCCGGACCTCTTCCCCCGGCACGGGATTCGTCGGATGGACGGTGAGATCGCTGGCTCCGGCCCCGGCATCGGACGTAAGAGTGAGGGTCGCGAGACCGGCCAGGCTTGCGACGATCGCCACCGCCGCGGCCGCCGGCAGCATCCGGCGCGCGGGACGCGGAGACGGTGGGACAGCCGGGAGTATGATCCTGAGACCCTTCGATCGGTCCCCCAGGATGTCGTCCAGAAGGTCCTTCGGTGGGCTGGGGTGCCGCATGGTGCGGCCGGCCTCGCGTAGATCATTGAGAAGGGACACGTTCCGCGAGCACTTCGGACAGGCGGCGATGTGCTCCATCGCCGAACCGCGTGCATCGGCATCCAGCTCGTGGTCCGCCAGCCGATTCAGCTCGCGCCACGAAGGGTGTCTTCTCAACCCGATCATCGGTTGCCTCGCAATATCTCTCTCAATCGCCGGCGCGCCC
>JAUVPT010000309.1 GCA_030598525.1 Gemmatimonadota bacterium | reverse complement strand
GGTCCTAGCGGCCGGCCTTGATTCGGTCATCGTCCGGTACGGCGCCCGGTACGTCGCCCTGATCCTCGGCGAGTACAAGGCCGCGCGCACGTTGGAGGCATTCGTGGAGCTGCACCCGGAGCGGGCGCTCAGGGTCCTGCAGACCGAAGGGCCCGCCGTTGGAGTGATCTATGCGCTGGCGCCACCCGGAGAGGCGTTGTGGGATCCGGAGGCTGAAGAGGCGGAGGCGGGCGAGGCACCGGCAGTCCCGTAGAGCGGGCGGCACTGGCAGCCCACCTGACACGGCGTCAGCCGTGCGACACTACCTGAGACACTGTTTCAGGGACGACCGAGATCCCTGCCGCTCACCCCGCTGTACGCGGCAGCTCGGCCTGCAACTGCTGCACGTAGGACGTGCGCCAACTCTCCGAGCCGCCGATCTGGTTCAGGGTGTAGAAGTGAAGCCCCGAGACGCCAGTGGCAGGATCGGCGAAGAGAGGGGCCAGGCCGGCCAACAGGTCGTCCGGTCTGTACTCCGGTGCAGCCAGCAGTCTGCCCGCGAGCCCCTTCTGCTTCCTCAGGAAGCCAACCGATTGACCGACGCCGATCCGGAGGGCCGTGGTGACCAGCCTCTTTCGCTCGATGACCCCCGGCACACCGATCCGTGCGGGCAAACGGATTCCGCGGGCTCTCACGTCGGTCAGCCAATCGGCGATGGCCACCGGGTCGAAGCACATCTGGGTCACCATGTAGCTGGCATACCGCTGTTTCGCCGACAGGTGTTCGAGCAGTTCCTCCGTCCCGATGATCGGGTGCCCTTCAGGGTGTGCGGCGATTCCGACCGACGTGATGCCGTGGTCCATCAGCGCCATGGCCTGCAGAAGCTCCAGCGCGGAGCTGAAGGAACCGATGGGCGGCGATATGTCGCCGCCCGGAACGAACAGGCTGTGCACCTCGAGCTCCTGCAGACGGTCGAGGACCGCCTCGAGGTGCGTCTCGTCCTCAACCTGCCGGGCAGACAGATGCGGTACCACCCGGAAACCGTCGCGTACGAGCCGTTCGGTCAACTCCAGCGTGGCGTCGATCCCGTGGCGCTCGGAGCACGTCACCGCCACGGACGCGCCGCGGGTCAGAGAGTCGA
This sequence comes from Gemmatimonadota bacterium, assembly GCA_030598525.1. Classification (GTDB taxonomy): domain Bacteria; phylum Gemmatimonadota; class Gemmatimonadetes; order Palauibacterales; family Palauibacteraceae; genus Benthicola. Next base: position 1,854 of record JAUVPT010000309.1, on the reverse strand, counting down.
GCCGTTTCTCTATGCCTCCCGCCGGAAAGATCTCCAGGCAAGTGTCGGCAAGCGCGCCGAGCAGGGCGCGGCGTTCGTGATCGTTCAACGGCTCGGATCTCCGCTTCGAGGCGTTCAAGACTCCGTCCGCCGGAAGGGCTTCAGGATATCGGGATCTCCTTCTCCGGATCGACGAACGGCTTGGGTACGACCGTGGCGTCGCGCACATCGCCATCCGCGACGGTCACTGTCAACCGTGTGCCCAGCTCCGCCTTTTCTACCGGCAACATCGCATACCCGATGTTCTTCTCGAGCCGCGGCGAATACACGGCCGACGTGATGAAGCCCACCTCGGATCCGTCCAGGTGGACGGGCCAGCGGATCATGTTGAGATCCAGCGGCTCGCCCTCGATCTCCACGCCCGCCAACAGTCGGTCGGGTCCATCGGCCTTGATTCGTTCGAGCGCCTGCCGTCCGATGAAGTCGGCGTCCTGCTCGAGGTTCACCTGCCAGCCTAGCCCCACCTCGAACGGGTTGGTGTCCAGCGTGATGTCGATGCCGTAGTTGAGGATCCCCGCCTCGATGCGCCGGATGTCCGAAGGTCCGGTCGGACCGATCCCGAACTCCCGGCCCGCCTCCATCACCCTCTCCCACAGATCGACCCCTCGGCTCCCGTCGCGAAGGTACAACTCGTAACCGACCTCCCCGGTCCAACCCGTCCGGGTGACGATCACCGGTATCCCATCGATCTCCTTCTCGAGGAACCAGTAGTACCTGAGATCCCCGACCTCATCGCCGAACAGTTTCGCTACCACTTCCTTCGACTTGGGACCCTGGACCTGCATTGGAGAGACGTCCGGTTCGCCGATGTTCACGTCGAGCCCGGAGTTCAGCGCGACCCCTTTCGCCCAGAGAAGGACGTCGCTGTCGGCCAGCGCGAGCCAGAAATGGTTTTCACCCAGGCGGAGCAGTACGGGGTCGTTGATGATGCCACCGTCCTCGGCCGTGATGATCACGTACTTCCCCTGCCCTACGGCACATTTCGTCAGGTCTCTCGGCGTCAGCATGTTGGTGAGCGTGAATGCGTCCGGACCGCTGATCTCGACCTGGCGCTCCACACTGACATCCCAGACCGCGACGCCATTCAGCAGCTTCCAGTACTCGGTTTCGAGGTCGTCATAGCACGTCGGCAGGAACATGTGGTTGTAAACCGTATAGCGCTGCGCCCCGTACTTCAGCGTCGCGTCGAAGAAGGGCGATCGGCGCACGCGGGCGCCGCGCTGGATGAGCTTCATGTCGAACGTGGCGGTCATCTGAATCTCCTTTTCGGATCTTCTCTCCGGGCCGTGGGCCGGGCTGCTTGCTCGTGCCGCGATCGGATCGTGCAAACGGGGACCGCCGCGCGCAAGCGAAAGGTGGAGGGAGGGCGGGTCCTGGCCCTGGAAGGTGGCACCTACGAATCGGTGGCGATGCCCTGGTTCGGAACCGGCGTCACGCGCAGCATGACCACCCCGTGCCCCGGCACCTGCCTTCGAAGCCGAGTCGCGTAGCTGCCGTCGTCCACGTGCCGCGAGTCTTCGTGCCTCCACAGGTCCCGGACGACCGCGGGGCCAGGATCCAGTCCGATCTCGTGCCACGAAACCGACACTTCCATTTCGCCTTCCCGCTGATTGAACAGGGCTACGGCCACCGATCCATCGGCCAGGGGTTTCGCCCACACCTGGGCACCGTAGCCGCGATCCAGCACTACCCGACCCTGGACGCCAAGGGGATCCTGGTCCACCGCGATCACTTCGGTGTTGGTCAGGATTCCCCTGATCTCGTCCGACATGGAGCGCAGGTCGTTACCGGCGATGAGTGGGGCAGCCATGATGG
>JAUVPT010000050.1 GCA_030598525.1 Gemmatimonadota bacterium | reverse complement strand
GCGCCGGCGCGGACCTGATCACCGTCCACCAGGAAGTGGCGACGCACCTGCACCGCGACCTCCAGGAGATCCGCCGGCTGGGGTGCAAGGTTGGCGTCGCCCTGAACCCGTCGACACCGCCGGAAACCCTGGGAGAGATTCTGCCGGCGGTCGACCTCGTGTTGTGCATGACCGTAAACCCGGGATTCGGCGGACAGGCGTTCATTCCCGAGGTCCTCGACAAGGTGGCGCGTGTGCGCCGGATGCAGGCGGAGATGGGAATCGAATCGCTCCATGTACAGGTGGACGGCGGGATCGGAAAATCCAACGCCCGACAGGCGGTCGCGGCGGGCGCCGATATACTGGTCGCCGGCTCATCCGTGTTTCGCGGGGAGGGGACGATCGGCGAGAATTACGGTGCCATCCGTCGCTCGCTCGCCGTGGACGTCTGAGCCGCCAGGGACCATGTCGGATCGCTGCTCGGTGACGGTTCGGGTACCCGCGCCCCTTCGCGAACTCACCGGAGGGCGGGAGCAGTTTCAGCTGGAGGCCCGCACGGTCGACGAGGTGCTCGAGCAGATCCGGCGCATCGAACCACTGCTGGCCGGACGTCTGTTCTCAGACGATGGAAACGTACGGGGCTTCATCAATGTGTTCGTGGACGGGACGGAGATCCGCCACCTGGAATCCGGGCGCCGTGGGGTTCGTCCGGGAGCCGTCGTCACGATCGTGCCTTCAGTGGCCGGTGGATAGGCGCTCGCTCCCCGATCTTCAATGATCTGACACGACGGCATTCAAGTGAAATGAACGAGAACGAAAGGGAGCCGGTGGCCCTGACTCCAGAAGAAACGCTCCGCTACCATCGACAGATCATCCTGCCGCAGGTCGGACCCCAGGGACAGGACCGGATGAAGAGCGCCTCGATCCTCCTGGTGGGCGCCGGCGGATTGGGCTCCCCTGCCGCCCTGTACCTGGCGGCCGCGGGTGTCGGCCGCCTGGGGGTCGTGGACGGCGATGTAGTCGAACTCAGCAACCTGCAGAGGCAGGTGCTGCACGACACGCCATCCGTCGGGCGCTCCAAGACGGAGTCCGCGCACCGTCGCATCGCGCGCATCAACCCGGACGTCCAGGTGGAGGAGTACCCGGTCCGCCTGAATTCGGACAACGCACTGGGTATCCTGGAAGGCTGGGACGTCGTGGTGGATGGGAGTGACAACTTCCCCACCCGGTACCTGGTAAACGACGCCTGCGTGCTCCTGGGAATCCCGTTCGTTTACGGGGCCGTCTTCCGGTTCGAAGGCCAGGCCTCGGTGTTCGCCAGCCCGGGCGGGCCGTGCTACCGCTGCCTGTTCCGCGATCCGCCTCCGCCCGACGCGGTGCCGAGCTGCGCAGAGGCGGGCGTCCTCGGGGTACTCCCCGGGCTCGTGGGCACGATCCAGGCGACCGAGGCGATCAAGTTGGTCCTGGGAATCGGCGACCCCCTGGTGGGTCGGCTGCTCCTGGTGGACACCCTGCCCATGGAGTTCCGGGAGGTCGAGCTTCGAAGAGACCCTGGTTGTGTCGTTTGTGGCGATTTTCCATCGATCACGTCCCTGATTGACTACGAGGAGTTCTGCGGCGGGGCGACGGCGCCGCTCGCCGCTCCTCTCGAGCGCCCGCAGGTGGCCGAAATCGACGTTGAAGAACTTCGGGCCCGCCTCGGATCGGGACGGGCGCCCGTGATCCTGGATGTACGGGAGAACCACGAGTGGAGCATCAGCAACCTTGGGCCGTACGGAGCCAGGCTGGTTCCCCTGGGCCGGTTACAGGAGGTCCTCAGCGAACTGGACCCGGAAGAAGACCTGGTGATCTATTGCAGGACGGGTCACCGTAGCGCCATCGCGGTGAAGCAACTGGCATCCGTCGGATTCGATCGAGCCCTCAACCTGCGCGGTGGAATCAACGAATGGGCCCGCAAGATCGACCCGTCGCTGCCCACTTACTGAGCCCCAAGGTCAGGTGTCCAGCCTGACGCCGCGAGCATATTGGATCGCCGGAATCGAGCGCAGCTCGGTCAGCAACTCCATGCTCGGACGATCGTCGAGGGACAGGACTCCCAGGGAATCGCCGGTCTCCGAGTCCCGCGCCTGGTGGAATTCCGCGATATTCACGCCGGCGGCCCCGAGGCGCGTGCCGACCTCACCCACTACTCCCGGTTCGTCGCGGTTCCTGAAGATCAGGAGATAGCCGCGTGGTTCGACCTCCACGTGGTATCCGTCGATCCGGAGCAGGCGCAGGTCTCCATCGCCCTCCACTCCCCCACTCACCACGTGGAGTTCGTCCCCTGACTGCGCGGTCACCTCGAGCATTCCACGGTAGCCCGTGACCTCGTCCACGCGTGACCTCGACACCGAGATCCCCCGCTCCCGAGCCAGGGGAAGTGCGTTGATCAGGTTGGGGGAGGTATCGAGTCGCACCTTCCAGAGCCCGATGAGGACGGCGGAGGAAATCAACCTCAGCCCTCGCTGCACCTCGCCCCCGTACCGGACTGACACCTCGCCGACAGCGCCCTGCATCACTTCACCGAGCACCGAGCCCAGGCGTTCGGCCAGGTCCAGCACGGGTCGCAGGCGATCCCGGTCGCCCCGATCGTAGGGCGGCATGTTCACCGCCGAGCTGTAGTCACCCTCGAGCAGGGCGGCCCTGACGGCGGCGGCGATCTCGATCGCCACCTCCCGCTGCGCATCGTGGGTCGCCGCGCCCAGGTGGGGCGTCAGCACGAGATTCGGAGCATCACGTAGAGGATGGTCCGCCGGCAACGGCTCGTCCTCGTAGACATCCAGCGCCGCCGCGGCCAGCCGTCCATCCTGGAGAGCGGATGCCAGGGCTTCTTCGTCCACGATTCCGCCGCGTGCGGCGTTCACGAGGACGGCGTGTGGCTTGAGTCGTCCGATGCGTTCCGAATCGAGGAGTTCCTTCGTCTCGGACGTCAGCGGCACGTGAAGGGTAAGGAAATCCACGACCGGCAACATGTCGTCCAGCTCCATCAACTCGACGTACATGTCGCGGGCTCGCTCCTCGGTCATGTACGGATCCGCCACCACCACCTTCATGCCGAACGCACGGGCCCGCTGAATGACCGTGGCCCCGATGCGACCGGCACCGATGACACCAAGGGTCTTACCGGACAGCTGGGCGCCGTGGAACGCCTTGCGGTCCCAGCGACCGGCCCGCAGCGACCGGTCCGCAGCCGGGATGCTCCGCGCGGCCGACAACAACAGCGCGAACGTGAGCTCGGCCGTCGAGACCGTGTTTCCAGCCGGAGCGTTCATCACCGCAACGCCCATACGGGTGGCGGCGTCCAGGTCGATGTTGTCCAGCCCCGCTCCCGCACGACCGATGACCCTGAGACTCTCTCCGGCGGCGAGCAGTGCCGCATCGGCCTGCGTCCCGCTGCGCACGATCAGGCCGGTCGCGCCCACCAGGCCCTGCTCCAGCTCGGCCCGGCTGCGCGCCGAATAGTCCTCCACCTGGAGCCGGCTGTCGGCCTCGAGGATCGCCACGCCTTCGGCGGCGAGTGCGTCCGCGATCACCACTCTCGGTCTGTCGTTCATTCCAATCCGCCCATTCTGTCGTCGACCAGCTCGTCGATCACCTCGTCCAGGACCGCGAGAATCGCCTCGAGCTCGGCCATCGTGTGGTCGCCCATGTGGCCGATCCGAATCGTCGATGGCTTGAGCTTTCCGTACCCCGGAGCGAGAGTGAACCCCCTCGCCCGGGCCGCCGCGACAATCTCGGGACCCGACAGGCCGTCGGGAAGGTTCACGGCCGTCACCGTGGGAGAGCGGTAGCCCTCGGGCGCGAGCACCGAAAAGTCGCTCCCGGTGCGATCCGCCAGGTCGACGACCCAGGCCCAGGTCCTCTCGGCCATCTCCCGGTGCCGGTCCCAACGATTCTCGATGCCCTCGTGCGTGATTCGTTCCATCTGCGATTCGAGTGCGTAGAACAGGTTCACCGCCGGAGTGTTCGTGGTCTGGAACCCGGGGGCGCGGCGTTCGAACTCAAGCAGGTCGAAGTAGTAGCTCCGGGCAGGAATCTCCTCCGCACGCCTGAGGGCTCGCACTGAGGCTGCCGCCAGCGCCAGGCCGGGGGGGAGGGCCAGTGCCTTCTGGGACCCTGTAAGGAGGAAATCGAGATCCCAGGCGTCGAATTCGACCGGGGCGCCACCGACAGAGGTCACGCCATCCACCGCGATCAGGACATCGTCGTAGTCCCGCACGACGGCCGCCAGGTCGGCGACCGGGTTCAGAACCCCCGTGGACGTCTCGGAGTGCACCACGGTCACGAGGTCGTACCTCCCCCGGGCCGAGTCCAGCCTCTCACGGAGAATGGCGGGCGTGTGCGGCGTCCCCCATTCCACGGCGAGAGTGTCCGCCGGGCGGCCACAGCGTTCCGCGATCTCATGGAACCTGGCCCCGAAGGCACCGCCGACCAGGCAGAGAATCCTGCGGCGGCTGAGGTTGGTGATCGCGGTCTCCATGAACCCGGTAGCGGACGACGTGGACACGTATACTGGCCGCTCCGTGCGGAACAGGCGGCGAAGCGCTGGATCCATCCCGGAGAGGAGGTGCTCCATGTCCTTCCCCCGGTGTCCGATCACGGGTCGCACCATCGCCGCGAGTACTTCAGGGCGAACTTCGGTGGGGCCGGGAAGGAAGAATCGGCCGAACTCCATAGGCTTCGTCACGATCGCTTCAAATGGTTCGGGCAACGGCGCCCGGCGGTGTCCGAACGCCGTGGAGCGGGCCAAGATCCTGCGCTCGAGCCCGTCGGGCAAGCGGTCATCAAAAGTGGCCCCTCATGAGGTTGACGCGGCCGCCGGGCTGCCCGAAGTTGACGCTCCGGATGGCGGAGACGCCGCGCCGGTCAGGGACGGACCCGGGCCATTCACCAGCGAGCCTGTTCGATGCGATATCTCGTCATGACCGATGTTTCGCCGGATGACGTAATCCGGCGGGCCAGGGAGTTCTTCGCCGCTCACACGCTTCTCGACGTCGCCGACGAATCGGCCGACATGATCCGCTTCGAGGGGGACATCGGGATCGCGGCGATCCGGGTAGACCGGGAGCACGGGCACACGAACGTGCACGCCGAAACGGACCGGGTGGTCGGACTCGACGTCACGGATATCACCAGGCGGTTCCTGTACACGCTGGAGCACGTATGAGCGAAGCTGTCGCCGGAACGATCACCGTACGGCTGGTCATGCCGGATCGCTGGCTGGAGCACATCGCGGAGCTTCCAACGCAGACCACGGTGGAAGACGCGAAGCAGATGGGCCTCCGGGCCATGCTCCTGCGGGAGACGGATGACCCTGCGGACTATTACGTCGAATACGCCGAGAGGAAGGTCCCGGACGAGGCGGCCAGCCTCGGGGCCATCGGATTCCGGTCCCGGGACATTCTCTGCATCAGGGCCTACGACCTGGGTCATTACCGGGCGTTCGAAGGCTGAGCCCGCCGAGACATCACATCACCGGACCTCTCCGCGGACCGGCTGGTTGCGCGGGGGCCCGCCTCAATACCGGCTGAAGTACGACCGCGTCTCGCGGAACACCAACCCCGAGAGCAGCAGCAGGCCGATGAGGTTCGGCAGCGCCATCAAGCCGTTCATCACATCCGAAATCAACCACACGATGTCCAGTTCCACCACCGCGGCGACCGCCGTCACGGCGACGAAAAGCAGCCGATAGGGGATGATCGCCCTGGAGCCCACCAGGTACTGCAGATTGCGTTCGCCGTAGTAGGACCAGCCGAGGATCGTGCTGAACGCGAAGAAGCTCAGGCACAGGGCCACCAGGTTGTGGCCCCACTGGCCCGGCAGTCCAGTCGAGAACGCCTGCTGCGTCATGGACGCTCCGTCGAGCCCCATCTCCCAGGCCCCGGTCGACAGGATCGCGATGCCGGTGAACGTACACACCACGAGCGTATCGATGAACGTCTGCGTCATCGAGATCAGTGCCTGCCGAACGGGCTCGCGGGTCTGCGCCGCGGCGGCCGCGATCGCTCCGGTCCCGAGACCGGACTCGTTCGAGAACACGCCCCGGGACACACCACTGCGGATCGCCTGGCTGATGGTGTAGCCGACCGCGCCGCCGGCAGCGGCCTTGCCGCTGAACGCGTGCTCGAACACCAGCCGGAAAGCGTCCGGGACGCGTTCGAAGTTGAGCACCAGGATCAGTCCGGCCGCGCCCACGTACAGGAAGATCATCGCGGGCACGAACACACCGGTGAACCGTCCGATCGACTTCACGCCCCCCAGGATCACGATGGATACCAGGAACGCGGTCGCCAGGCCGAGCGTGAGCCGCGAGAGCCCGGTGACGTTGCTCACGGCCTCGGCGACGGAATTCGACTGAACCCCGTTCCCGATCCCGAAGGCCGCGAGCGTCGCGAACAGGGCGAAACTGATCGCCAGTATCCGTCCCAGGCGTCCCCACCGGATCCCGTTCTCCAGGTAGTACATGGGCCCGCCGGACTTCTCGCCCCTGGCGTCCGTCTCCCGGAAGCGGACACCCAGCACCGCTTCCGAGTACTTGGTGGCCATGCCGACGAGGCCGGTGACCCACATCCAGAAGAGAGCCCCGGGCCCGCCGGCGGAGATCGCGGTCGCGACACCCACGATGTTGCCGGTCCCGACGGTCGCCGCGAGGGCCGTCATCAGGGCCTGGAAGTGGGAGATATCGCCCTCGGCGCCTTCCTCGCTCCGCTTGAAGAAGGCGAGATAAAGCGCGTGCCACAGCTTGCGGAATTGCAGGCCCCGGAGCAGCAGGGTTAGATATACGCCAGTCCCCACGAGCAGGACGATGAGCGGAACGCCCCACACCGCGTCCCTTACCGCGGTCACCCGCTCGAGGGTTCCGACGTCCACGGTCTGCGACAGGAGGGCCGACAAGCCTGCGAACCTGGTCATGTCGTTCCGATCAGGGTGGGTGTGGACGCGAAGAGCGCCGGGTAGACTAGGGATGTGCCGGGCGCCCCGTCAACCATGTTGATCGTGAACTGAATCGGTACAGAGAGAAAGCGTGACCTGATATGTCGAACGAGCCGAGTCTGAGCCAGATCGCGACCGCGATGGGCTTCCGGGAGGTGCCCGAGATCCTGGCAGCGGCGGAAACGCCGATTGACCGGGGCCACCACCTCGCCCTGGCTGCGGGCCGGGGCTCGGGCGTCGAGTCCGTGTACGCGCTCGCCGTCGGTGGAGCCTGTGATCCGGATGATGGACTCCAGGCGCTGGTTCTCGTTCCTACGCGGGACCGCGCCACCGAAGTGGCGCTGGCGATCCAGCGCTCTGTCGGCCAGCGTGGTCTTCGGGCGGGGGTCGCGACTTTGAGGCCGGACGGCAGCCTGGACGTCGGAGCTTCGTCCGTGCAATGCCTCGTGGCGCGTCCGTCACTCCTCCTTCCCGAAATCCGCCTTGGGCGGCTCGGTCTGGGCGGACTTCACCTGCTGATCCTCGACGGAGTCGCCGACCTCGAGGACCTGGATGAGTGGACCTCGGTCGAGCCCCTGCTGGACACGCTGGGCGGTGACACCCGGCGTATCGCCGTCACCCGACGCGTCGACGACGAGTTTCGGGAGCTGGTGCAGCGGCAGCTTCCGAGGGGCCGCCGCTGGCCCGAGAGCGCCTTCGAAGAAGCCGAGGCGCCCGACCCCGTGGAGGGTGGCTATCCGGAACGGCTCAAGGTGGGACTCGGAGCATCCGAGGAGGAGCGACTGTCTCTCCTGATGCGGGCGCTCTCTGGACGTGCGGAGGCGCGCGTCCGATGCCGGTCCGAAGTTTCGATCCGTAGCGTCGGGGCGGCTCTCGAGAGCGCGGGATTCACTCTCGCCGATCCCGGAGACGGCTGGGACGTGCTGGCGACGCTGCCGGAGGCCGGCGGAGGAGAGGGCTCGGCCCTGGCATGGTTCGGCCTTCCGCTGTCGATCGAGTCCCTGGCCGTCGGAGCGGGAGATCGCGCCGTGGCGATCGTGAACTCGACGCACAGCGCACAGATGGAGATCCTCGCGAGCCGGGCGGGAGTCTCGCTCCGGATTCTCCCCGGCTCCCTGCCCGCGACGGAGCTCAACCCGCTGGGACGGTACCGGTCGCTGGTGCGTGCGCGCGTCGAGCGGGGGGGAACGGACGCTGAGCTGCTCGTCCTCCAGCCGTTGGTGAAGGAGTTCGGTACGGCGCGTGTAGCGGCCGCACTGTCTGACCTGCTGCGACGCTCCGGCGGAGGGGACGGGGCCGTGCGCCCGTGGGCCGACGTGGAAGCAGCGTCGCGTGGAGGGGAGCAGGCGAGGGCGCCGCACTCGTCCCCCGACCGGCCGGCTGGCGCCACCGGCGGCCGTGGATCGACGCATCGCGGAGCTCGCAGCTCCTGGTCGCGAGTGTTCATCGGAGCCGGCAACCGGGACTCGGTGCGTGTCGGAGACCTGGTGGGGGCGATCACCGGCGAGACCGGCATCGCCGGAGCCCAGATCGGAAAGATCGAGATTCGGGGCAGCTTTTCGCTGGTCGAGATTGACTCCCAGGTCGTCGATCGGGTGATCGAGAAGCTGAACGGCACACCCATACGCGGGCGTGAAGTGACCGTCAAGCATGACGAGAGTCGCTGAGCCGGCTTCTTCTTTCAGCCCAGCGTTTCGCGAAGCGGCTTCCCCGGACGGAATGCGATCGAGGTTCGGGCGGGGATCCGGATCGGATCGCCCGTCCGGGGATCGCGTCCCACGCGCGCATCGCGGTGCCTGGGCACGAAGCTCCCGAACCCGGTGATCCGAACAGTTCGCCGTCGCCTGAGAGCCCGGGCGATGACCCCGTTGCGGGGATCGAACAGACCCTCCACCGCGAGGGCGGCGTCGCCCCGAGACATGCCGGTGGCCCGCGCCAGCGCTTCCGTAAGCTCCGTTCGGTTCATTCCCGCGACTCTCCGCCGTCGTTGCGACTACCTCGGGTTCGTCAGCCACCCGTTTGCTCGATCGTTCCCCAACGTTCGGCTTCCCTCGGGTCCCTGCAACCCTGACGCTGGCGCGGACAGGGAGGCGGCGCGTACTGACGGGGCGAAGGCAGCCGCCGTATATTTTGGCCCATGTATCCGTCCCCCGGGCCCGGCGATCTCGTATGACCAGATTCTGGCGGCGTTTCGCCTGGATGGTGGTCGGCGCTCTCACGCTCCTGGTGATCGGTACCCTGGGATTCCTGACGATCTCCGAGTACGACCTGTCGGACGCCTTCTTCATGACGGTCATCACCCTGTCGGCCGTGGGTTACGAGGAAGTTCACGACCTGCACACGGGAGGGCGGATCTTCGCCAGCTTCCTGATCCTCGGTGGTCTCACGCTGCTGGGGGTCTGGTTCGCACTCGTCACGTCAGCCATCGTCGAGATGGACCTCGCTCACGTTTTCCTGACCCGGCGCACCATGAAGAAAATCGAAACGCTCAAGGATCACTACATCGTGTGCGGCGCAGGGCGCACCGGGCGCCAGGTCGCCCGCGAGCTCGAGGCGGCCGGGAAGCGATATGTCATCGTCGAAAAAGAGGTGGACCGGGCCGAGGCCCTGCGGGAGGAATTCCCCGAGGTCCTGACGGTGGTGGCAGATGCGACCCGGGACGAAGCCCTGATACAGGCGAAGATCGGTACGGCCACCGGCCTCGTGACCTGCCTGAGCGCCGACACCGACAATCTCTTCGTGTGCCTGAGCGCCCGTGACCTTCAGCCGGGTC
>JAUVPT010000251.1 GCA_030598525.1 Gemmatimonadota bacterium | reverse complement strand
TTCTCTTCATCCCGCTCGGACCGGCGCGCACTTTCCTGCGTCCAACTATGGCAGTAGCCTCGCAGGACTCCACCACGCTCTGGGGTTCCTCAGCACCTACTTGGAGACACGGACATGAGGATGGTCACAGGACTCACGGTCATCGCGCTGCTCGGGTTCGCGGGATGCGCGGACTCGGGCAGAACGTCTGCTTTCGACAGCGCCGCCAAGCGCTTCGAGGGCAAGCTCGAGGCCTGCGAGTGGCCCGGCGTCCCCGGTGATGTGTGGTGCGGAACCCTTGAGGTTCCAGAGAATCTATCCGTCGAAGGGGGTCGGATGATAGGCCTGCGGGTGGCAGTGCTCCCGGCCACGGGAGACTTCGGACCCGCGGCGGACGCCGTCACGTTTCTGGCTGGGGGCGGCGTGGTCCCCGCTACCCGCTACCTGCCGTTCTTCGCCGACGCGGTTTCGAGGCTCCGGGAGGGCAGGGACATCGTGCTCGTGGACCAGAGGGGGACCGGCGGGTCCAACGCGCTGGAGTGCGATCTGCCCGAGCCGTACGAGGTCGAGGACGGAAGCGATGGCCCGGAGTACGAGGAGGCCTACGTGGGAGCCATCCAGGCGTGCCGCGATGGCATCGAGGGCCGGGCCGACCCGACCCTGTACACCACATGGAACGCCGCCGACGATCTGGATGCAGTGCGCGAGTGGCTGGGATACGATCAGTTGAGCCTGTGGGGCGCTTCCTATGGGACGAAGGTGGCCCGGATCTACATGCGCCGTCACCCCGAGCGGGTTCGCGCGGTCGTGCTGCACGGGGTCGTTCCCATCGAAAGGTCAATGTGGCCCGATCTATTCCTGGCTGCCGATTCGGCTCTCACCGAGCTGATATCGCTGTGCGCCGCTGACCCCGCCTGCGCTGAAGCGTATCCGGACCTCGAAACCCGGTTCGTGGACCTGCTGGAGCGCCTCGACTCCAATCCGGTCATGCTCCGCGTGCCACTGGCCGACACACCGGGCGATACGATCACGGTACCGTTCGATCGACGCTCACTGGCCGGTCTCGTGGTGGGGATGTTGCGCTCCAGCCGCGCGGCTCGGGCCGTGCCATCCCTGGTGTACCAGGTATCGAACGGGGACTACGAACAGATCACCGCCATGCAGCGTCCGGGGGCAGCGTCTCCCATTCCAAGGGGGGTGTACCTGTCGATCGCCTGTACGGAGGAGCTGCCCAGGCTCACCGAGGAGGACCTGGAGCGGGCCCACAGCCCGACCCGCCTCGGCTCCGGCGAGTGGGTCGACGAGGAGATGCGGGAGTGCGAGATCTGGGGATCGGGGAACGTGCCGGAAGGATTCTGGGCCCCGGTCGTCTCGGATGCGCCGGTGTTTCTGGTCACCGGTTCCGAGGACTACATCACGCCGCCGGCCTACGCCGAGTGGGTCGCCGGTCATTTGCCAAACGGGTCTGTTCGGGTCGTCCCGCAGCGTGGGCACGACGACCTCGATCCCTGCGTGGCCGGGTTGATCGAGAACTTCCTGATCCAGGGACGGGACACGGAACCCGACCTGGGGTGTCCCGAGGACCGCGAGCCTCTCCCGTTCCAGCTGCCGGGCTGACCCCGTGCGGGGCCGCCGATCGGCCGCTCAGGGAGCGGCGTTCGAGTCGTAGTTCAGCAGGAACGTCAGGAAGTTCTCCACCGCGATCATGTCCGTACCGGTATATCGGATCGTGTGTGAGTCGATGCGCTCAGCGATTTCGAGATACCCCAGGACCTCGACCGGGCGGTAGTTCTTGAAGCTGACCTCCAGCTCGATCGGTCCGCCGAGGTCCCACGGCTCGAAGTCTTCGATTCGGGCCACCGCGCGCGCTGCTGTTTCCTCGATGAGACGGTAGGCAGCCGCCGGCATCAGCGTTTCCGCCGAGTGGAACCCGTAGGCCTTCTTGACCACGGCCGTCTCCAGGTCACCGAGGAGATCGGTCGCCTCCTCCGCGATCGCGTCGTCCCCCGACAGCATGATGATGGGGACGCCGAAGTAGCCGGCGATCGCCGCGTTGAGTCCGGTCTCAGGGACGGGCACGCCGTTCAGTTTGACGGACGTAAGCCGTGCGCTCGACATGGTGTGCGCCCGGACGCCGGCAGAGTTGTCGGTGCTCGTGTGGTATCCGATGAAAATGGCTCCGTCGAACGTGTCGTCGATTCCCGCCATCATGGCCAGGGGCCGCGGCCAGGAGCGGATCACGGTGATGTCTTGCGGTAGTTCGTCCAGAAGGAGGTTCTGGCCGTTTCCGTGCGAGTCGCTGACCACGATCTCGGTTGCGCCCGAGGCCCGTGCTCCCCGGATCGCTGCGTTGACCTCTTCCGTCATCCAGCGCCGGGCGCGTTCGTACTCGAAGCCGGAAGGCCCGAGCTGCTCGCCCGTGACCGTGCCGACCACGCCCTCCATGTCGGCCGAGATGTAGATCTTGAGCCCTTCCTGGGCCGCGGCCGGTGGAGCGGCGGCCAGAATGGCGGCCAGCGGCAGGATCGCGGCCAGGCGGATGGGGAAGCGGGTCAGAGAGCTGATGTGCACGGCTGCCTCCAGCGGATCTGGTACACGGATCGGGGATTCCCCGGCGCCGCACAAGCGTACTCTGCGCATTCGTCCTCAGCCAGTCGGCAGTGACGCAGACAACCAGCCACCGTGATACATTCGAGGCCATGAACGCCGAGATCCGCCTCCCGCTCCGGCTGACTTCTGACGGGCCGCACGCCCTCAGCTTTACCGTGGAACGCGCCGGCCGCGACCTCCTGTGTCACGTTCACGGCGGGGAGGCTCATGTCGGGTCGGTGGCCCTCTCCGAGTGGCGCGACGGTCGGGCGCACACACGTTGCCTGAGTGCCGAGGGTCATAAGGAGGAGGCCATCGCCCGCCATGCGGCCCACACGCTGTGCGCCGCGGCTCGCTGCAGTGTGGCATGCGTGGCAGGGATCCACTTCGACGAGCTATCACGCGCCGAGATCGAGGCTATTTCAGCTGCCGCCTACTCCCTCGCCCGCCAGGGAGCCATGGCCCTTCGGGACGGGCGGCTTCTGGCGGAGTTGACGCCGGCTGGTGGTACGTTCGATCGGATCGACTCGCGTCGGACCGAGTTCGAGGACGCGCTCGACAGGCTCTTCGGCGTGCCGGTTTCGGCCGCGCTCGAGACGCACCGGGAAGCGATCGAAGTGGGCCAGGCGACGAACTTCGGAGGGGAAGTCAGGATCTTCGCTCCCCTATACCTGAGCAACGCCTGCACCAACGACTGCGTCTACTGCGGTTTCCGGCGCTCGTCCGCGTACGAGCGCAATCGTCTTTCGATCGACGAGGCCGTGAGCGAGGCGAGCGCGCTCCACTCCCGCGGCATACGCGCCATCGATCTGGTGACCGGGGAGATCCCGGCCGATCCGTTCGTGGGCTACGTGTGTGAGGCCACCGAAGCGATCCTGGGTCGGACCGGAATCACGAGAGTCCACCTGAACCTCGGATCTCTCTCCACCGACCAGTACCGGCGCCTGCGCCAGGCTGGTGCGGTGGGCTATCACCTGTACCAGGAGACGTACGATCCGGAGGCCTATTTCAGAACGCATCGCAGCGGGGCAAAAAGGGAAATGGCGTCGCGGCTCGAAGCCCCCCGGCGGGCGGCTGAGGCAGGGTTCGAGTACCTGGGGATGGGCGTGTTGCTGGGCCTGGCCGATCTGCGGCCGGACGT
>JAUVPT010000303.1 GCA_030598525.1 Gemmatimonadota bacterium | reverse complement strand
TATACGAGGCCCCGATCGTCGAATTCCAGGCCGGGATCGCGACCTTCCCTGTCCGAAACCGCTGGCGTCAGGCGTGGACCGCGCAACCAGTAATGGTAACGTGCGTGCTCGAGGCGGACGTAGTGCTCGGTCAACCGCTCGGTCTCCGTCACGGCCCTGAGACGGGCTCGCTCGGCCACGAAGCGGCGGATCCAGGAACAGGACGAAGGAACCGGGGGCAGCGTCTTCCACTCCTGGATCTCCCCCGGAGTGGCCAGAGCCCGCAGGTCACGCCAGAACTCGTCCCGCACCTCTTCGTTCAGCCGGTCACAGGCTGCCCAGAATTCCGATGCACCCTCCTCTGCCAGCCCGAGGGCGAACAGGCTGCGGGCGCGATGCAGGGAGAGCAGGCCGGAATGCACACCCGTGTCGGGAAGCGCCGCCATCGTCTCGAGCGCCAGCTCTGGCTCGCCGGCCCGATTCCACAGACTGGCGATCGCCAAACGGCCCTCTGCGTCCGGATCGGATGCGAATTCGGAGTGGTCGTGCAGGAGTTCGGCCACGTGGACCGAGTCCGGCGAATCGCCGAACCGCGACAGCGCGGCAAGCACCTCATCTGGAATCGGCGGTCCCGGCGGCGGTACGGCTCCGACCCCGGCGAGGAGCTCCGGCGCCGGCTGGACCCGCTCAACCGGCGCTTCGGGCACCGCCGGCAGGAACTCTACCGATGTGATCACGCCGCCGCTTTCCCTCAAGGTCAGATGCAACAACTGCTGAACTAACGGAAAGCGGTCTTCGTAGGCCGGAGCGCGGATCCACCAATGCCCAACGACCCAATGACCCGTCTCCAGTCGCTCAAAAACAAGGCGACCGCTCAGACCGAGATTGGAAAGGACTCTGGGAAGGTTCGTGTACGTGAACTCGATATGACGCAACTCGGCGGTCGCCTCGTCCAGCCACAGTACTCCCTTTACCTCGACGACGTCCCGCGTGCGGACCGGCTCGAAGGCGAGGCCGACGAGCCCCTCCGTATCGTCCTTTCCGGGCCGGGCGCGGAAACAATGGGTGTCCAGGAACGAATCGGACAGCAACACCTGGGCGTCAGGCCCGTACAGTCCGCCGTCATCTCCCTCCCACAGGTAGCCGCGCTCCGCGAGATCCTCGACCGATGCGGCGCGGAATGGGTGCTCGCCGTACAACACGACCGGAATTTCCTCCCGCGGCCCCTGCGGCTGTCCCCACGTGTCTACCACGGCGACATAGATGTATCCGTGGTATCGAACGTCCGTCCTCTCCTCGGTCCACGCGGTGATGGCGAGGGCCTTGCGGGCCTCGTGCCACAGGATCCAAGCGGCCGCTCCCTCCGCGGGGCGAACGTCGCACTCGCGCTCTCCCGTGACCATGAGAGCGCGGAGTGGCACGGGCACCGTGGCCAGGCGGAGCCGGCGGACGACCGTCCGCTCGGCTTCCACGTCGAAGCTATCGATCAGGCTATCTGCGAATCCGATCCGCTCGATCCGGAGACGGTAGGAACCCGGGTCGGGAACTGAAATGAGATAAGTACCGGCAGAACTGGATACGGTCGCGGCCACACGGACGCCAGAGGTGCTCTCCAGGGTGACCAGGGCCCCGACGATCGGGGAACCGGCTTCGTCCACGATGGTCCCCCGAACGGATTGTGCCAGCACGCGGGGGGGTACGGCTACACAGGCCAGCACCAGCACCGCCAAAACCCAACGGCGTGGTCCACCAGAGGATCTTTGGAACCGCGACATCGACGCGTTGCCCCGTGTGAAGCGGAGGGGGACCGTCCATCCCGAAGTATGCGTGTGTCGCTGAGAAGTTCCGCGATTCAGGCTGGAACGCGAGCTCCAAGCACAGGCAAATAGCTCTTCCAGGCTCTTCCAGGGACCCACTGCATCGCCGAACTGGCGTGCCATCGTGCGGGTGATTTTCACGATGTGTCCGAGGTCGTGCCTATCTGTCGCCGCCCGACTCACTGCGGGCCGTCCTCCAGGATATCGCGGCGTGCGGTCTCGACCGCCTCCACCAGTAGATCCAGGTCGGCGCGCTGCGTCCGATGGTTGGTGATCGCAACGCGGATGCACACATGGCCGCCGATCTCCACCGTGCTCGGCACGGCGACGCCGCTCTCCTGCACCCGCATCACGATCTCTCGGCTCAATTCGTCCGGATCGAGGCCCGAATGGGCGGGTGGCCAGACCCGGAAGCAGACGATATTCAGTCCGACAGGCGCCGCGACAACCCACCCGTCCCGCTCGGCTACCCGCGCGGCCAGGTACACCGCCTGCTCGCAGTTCTTCTCCACCATTTCGCCGAGACGATCCAGTCCGTGGCTGCGCAGCGTGACCCACACCTTGAGGGCTCTGAACCCTCGCGACAGCTCGGGCCCGAAGTCCGTGTACCAGGGATCGCCCGCGCCGGTGCCTCGCTCGAACCGGCTCAGGTAGTCTCGATCGGCGGAGAAGGTCGCTCGGTGCGCTTCGGCGTCTCGCACCAGCACGCACCCGGCGTCGTAGGGCACGTGCATCCACTTGTGGAGGTCGAAAGCGAGACTGTCTGCGCGCTCGATCCCGGCAAGCCTGGGTTGCAGAGCCTCACGCAGCATCAGCGCGCCCCCGAAAGCGGCGTCCACGTGGAGCCACAGCCCCTCGGTGGAGCAGACGTCAGCCACTGCCGCCAAATCGTCGATCGCCCCGGTGGTCACGGTCCCGGCGGTTCCCACGACACAGAACGGCTCGTATCCCGCGCTTCGATCCGCCGCGACCATTTCCTTGAGCACACGCGGATCCATGCGGAAAGACTCGTCCACCGGAACGCGTCTGAGGGCGTTCCCTCCGAGGCCGAGAAGCTCGAGTGCCTTGCGCACCGACACGTGCGCCTCGGCAGAAGCATAGGCCACCAGCTGCCGGGGGCTCGCGGCCACTCCTTCGCAGCGCACCTTCCCCGGCGCGACTCTCTCGCGGGCAACGGCGAGCCCGAGTACCGTCGCCATGGAAGTGCCGCTCACCAGCAGGCCGGTCGAATCCGGTGGGAAGCCGAACAACTCTGTGAGCCAGGCGATCACCTGCCGCTCGACGTACACCGCGGCGTGGTCGCGCCCGCCCACGTTGCAGTTCATGAAGCCGGCC
>JAUVPT010000092.1 GCA_030598525.1 Gemmatimonadota bacterium | reverse complement strand
TTCATCCGGCAGGAAATCCCTTACGTGGCCTGGGTCCGCGATCGGCAGGACGCGCAGGTTCACCTGCTGATCACATCCCAGCAAACAGGAGCCGGAGGACGCGAGAACACGCTTGCCTTCATAGGCCTCGAGGACATGGCGTCGGTCAGTGATACACTGCTGCAAGTCTCGAGCCCCACGGACACCGATGCCGAGGAGCGCGAACAGCTGACCCGCATCATCGAACTCGGGCTGATCCCGTACGTCGCACGCACCCCGCTGGCGGACCAGATCGAGGTGATCTGGAAGGAGCCTTCGGGCGCGGTTCTGGAGGCCGTGGAGGCTGCAGACCCATGGAACTCGTGGATCTTCCGCCTGCGGACCAACGGGTCCCTGGGGGGCGAGGAACGCACCAGCGAGTACTCCGTGTCGGGCTCCATCTCGGCGAACCGGACGACCGAGGATGTGAAGACGGAGATCTGGACCTACGGCCGCTATTCCGAGAGCTCCTTCGAGCTAAGCGACGGTTCCACCACCCATGGCCTGCGGAGAGACTATGGAGCCTCGCTTCTCCAGGTGTGGAGCCTGGGGGATCACTGGTCTGCAGGCGGAGAGGTCAACGCGGCACACTCCCTGTACGGCAACTACGATCTCCGGGTCTGGGCAGCCCCGGCCCTCGAGTTCAGCGTGTGGCCATACGTCGAATCCACCCGAAGACAGCTCACGTTCCTGTATGCGGTCGGGGTCCAGCACGCGAACTACGTGGAGATCACGATCTATGGAGAGACCGAGGAGACCCGGCCGGCCCACAGCCTGTTCGCGGGACTGTCCATGAAGGAGCCGTGGGGAAACGCAACGGTCGGGCTCGAGGCGTTCCAGTACCTTGACGACCTGGAACGGCACCGGGTCGAGGCGTTCGGGTGGCTCAGCGTGCGCCTGCTTCGCGGGCTGGATTTCAACGTGAACGGCAGGCTGGCCCGGGTCAAAGACCAGATCAACCTCAGGGCCGGCGAAGCCACGGACGAGGAAATCCTCCTGCGCCAGCGGGAGCTCGGGACAGAGTTTCGGTACGATTTCTCTTTCGGTCTCAGTTACCGTTTTGGCTCCATCTACAACAACGCGGTGAACCCCCGGTTCGAGGCGCTCGACTGATTCCCGTTGTCGCACGCGCCGGGATGGGGTCACTATTGCCCAGCTGAAGGGGTCGCAAAGACCCAACCAGTCCCTGACATGGAGGATGGAGTGGGCTCGAATCTGTCAGCCGTGAAGAACGCCCTCATGCTGACTCTTCTGCTCGCCGGCTGCGGCGAGGCCCCGCTGCCGACGGTCGAGGTGGAAAGCTCCGTGCGCGACAGCGCGGGCATCCAGATCGTCGAGAGCACGGCGCCGGCGTGGAGTGAGGGATCCGGCTGGCACCTCGGTGACGCTCCTCTGTTGGACATCGGACGGCTTGACGGGCCGGAAGAGACTCAGTTCTTCCGGGTCAGCACCGGCGCCCGTCTGTCCGATGGGAGCTTCGTGCTCGGCAGTTTTGGAAGCCACGACCTGAGGCGCTTCACATCGGAAGGGCGGCACCTCTGGACCGTGGGCCGGGAGGGCGAGGGCCCGGGAGAGTTCGTTGGACTCACCCAGCTGGTCGCCGGGTCCGGCGACACCCTTCTCACGTACGACTTCCGGCAGCGTCGGATTTCCCGCTTCCTTTCTGACGGAACGTTCCTCGATGCCCGTCCGCTCGAAGGCGGCGGTGAGAGCGGATTCGCGTTCGTCGAAGCACTGCTTCCCGATGGAAGAGCCGTCTTCACGTTGCGGATGTTCGGTGGAACCGCGGACGGGCCGCCCCCGGAGGGAGAGATTCGCCGGGATACAATCGGCGTTCACGTGAGCGGCCTGCCGGGAGACAGCGTTCACGAGCTGGGCCGCTTCCCCGGCCCTGAAATGGTGGTCCTTCAGTCAGGCGAAACGGAGGGCGGCTTCAGCATCACGATCTCGAGTCCTGCGTTCGCTCGATCGACTGAGATCGCGGCCGGCTCCTCGGAAGTGTGGATCGGTGATACGGATCGGTTCGAGATCCGGCGGTACGGCTTCGACGGACGACTCGAGGCCATCGTGCGCCGGGCGTTCGATCCGCCGGTCGTCGACGACGCCCTGGTCGACAGGGCCATGGAAGAGGAGTTGCAGGGAGCCGACGATGACAACGAGCGACGGATGATCCGCCGTCGCTGGGAGGAGATCCCTCTCCCTTCCACGCTTCCGGCGTACGAGTCTCTCGTCGTCGACGGGACCGGTAACCTGTGGGTCCAGTTGTTCGAGGTTCCGGGGGCTCCCGAACGAACCTGGTCCGTCTTCACCCTCGACGGCATTTGGCTCGGAGACGTGAAGTTTCCGGACGGGTTCCGACCACTGGAGATCGGAGACGACTATGTGCTCGGGCGCTTCGGCGACGACCTGGACGTCGAGCACGTACAGATCTGGGAGCTGGTGAAACCGGCCGACTGACCTGCCGCACTGACGAGGGGCCGGCACATGGCCGGCCCCTCGCTATCCGCTATGCCACCGGCTTGAATCTCGCCTGGAAGAAGCGCAGGTATTCCGGCTCGTACGTGAACTCGAGTCCCTTGATCGCTTCCCGGCCGTCCCACACTTCCATCACCGACTCCGCGACCACGTCCATGTGGGCCTGGGTGTAGACTCGCCGCGGAATCGTCAGGCGGACCAGCTCGAGGTGCGGCCTCCGGTTCGCACCGGTTTCCGGGTTCCGGCCAGCGGACACGTTGCCGCGCTCCATCGCCCGAACGCCCGAGTCCCTGTAGATCTCGGCCGCCAGCGTCTGGGCCGGAAGAAGGTCCTGGTCCAGGTGCGGGAGAAACCGCTTGGCGTCCAGGAACACGCCGTGCGTCCCGATCGGTTTCACGATGGGAATCCCCTCGTCGGCAATCTTGTTACCGAGATAGTGTACCTGCCCGACCCGCGCGTGGATGTGATCGTGCTCGATGCTCTCACGGATGCCGATCGCCAGCGCTTCCATATCCCGGCCAGCCATTCCGCCGTACGTGTGAAGTCCCTCGTAGATCACCACCATGTTGCGGGCCTTGTCGGCGATCTCGGGGTCGGTCACCGCCAGGAAACCGCCGATATTCACCAGGTGATCCTTCTTGGAGCTCATCGTGGCGACATCCGTGAGATCGCAGATCTGTCGCACGATGTCCGCCATCGAGACGTCCGCGTAGCCTTCCTCGCGCTCCTTGATCAGAAGGGCGTTCTCGGCCACCCGGGTCATGTCGTGGACCACCAGGATTCCGTGGCGGTGCGCCAGCTCCGACACCTCGTGCAGGTTGCCCAGCGAGATCGGCTGCCCGCCACACATGTTCACCGATGTGGCGATGCAGATGTACGGAACCCGCTCGGCGCCGTACTCGTCGATCACCGCCTGGAACTTGTCGAGGTCCACGTTCCCCTTGAACGGGTGCATGACCTCGGGATCGTGCGCTTCGTCGATGATCACATCGAGGAACCGGCCGCCCGCCAGCTCCTGGTGCAGGCGAGTCGTCGTGAAGTACATGTTGCCCGGCACGACGTCGCCGTCCTTGATCAGGATCTGGCTGATCATGTGCTCGGCGGCCCGTCCCTGGTGGGTCGGGATCAGCTCCTTGTAGCCGTACACGTCCCGCACCGTCTCTTCCAGGTGGTAGAAGTTCCGGCTGCCGGCGTACGCTTCGTCACCGAGCATCATGCCGGCCCACTGCCGATCGCTCATCGCGCTCGTTCCGGAGTCGGTCAGAAGGTCTATGTAGACGTCCTCGCTGCGTAGCAGGAACGTGTTGTATCCCGCTTCCTCGAGCGCCTGCGCGCGGAAGTCGCGGGTGGTCATTTTGATGGGTTCCACCATCTTCACTTTCCAGGGCTCGGCCCAGGATCTGCGGCGTGTCGGCATGGAAATCCCCTCGCGTGTGGATGGATCGTGTATGTAAACCCGGTCGGCCTCTCACTCGGCCAGCTCTCGCCCGGGAGCGAGAAGCTGCGGCCCCGGGAAGCCGTGGTCAATCTTATATGAAAAGGCAAGGATCGGACCGCTGGGAGGCGCCCGATCTCCGCCCGGAGAGGCGATCCCGGGGGAGGCGGATGCTCCCCTTCGCCCGATGTGCGACAAAGAGTCTCAGGCCTGACGCTCACCTTTCCTTTCTGGCCCTGGCGCGGCACCTTGAGGGGTCGCTTCCCGGCGACGACACTCGATCCCAGGAGGTCCGGCCCATGCAGAATCGACCGGTCGTCGTTGCCATAGCCTTCCTCCTCCTGTTGGCGGCCCTCGCTTTCTGGCGCAGCTGCAGCATCTGAGCCCGACCCCTCAGCAACCGATCGATCATGAATAAGCTCGAAGGACAGTGGATCCTGGTTACCGGCGCCAGCGCGGGTATCGGAGAAGCGTGTGCCCATCGGTTCGCCGAGGATGGGGCCAGTCTGATCCTGTGGGCGCGGCGCATGAACCGCCTCGAGACGCTTGCTGCCGATCTGCGCGACCGACATGGCGCCGAAGTCGACATCCGGCAGGTGGACGTGCGCGACCGCGACCTGGTCATCCGGGAAGCGGCTGCACTCGTCCAGGCCGACCGGGTGCCCGATGTGATTCTCAACAATGCCGGCCTGGCCAGCGGTTTCGACGCGATCCACGAAGGCGACTACGACGATTGGGATCGGATGATCGACACCAACGTGAAGGGACTGCTCAACGTCACACGCGAGATCCTGCCGCACATGGTAACCCGCGGGACCGGTCACGTGGTCAACATCGGCAGCACCGCCGGTCACCAGGTGTACCCGAAGGGCAACGTGTACAACGCCTCCAAGTTCGCGGTGAAAGCGCTGACCGAGGGAATCAACCTGGACGTCGCCGGCACCAGGGTGCGGGTGTCCAGTGTGGACCCAGGCTTCGTGCACACCGAGTTCTCGCGCGTCCGGTTCCACGGAGACGACGAGCGAGCGGAGGGCGTGTACGAGGGATTCGATCCTCTGACGGCAGGCGATGTGGCTGATTGCGTCCACTTCGTCGTCACCCGTCCACCGCACGTGAACGTGTTCGACCTGGTCCTCCTGCCAACCGCACAGCGGAACGTCTACGTGCTCGACCGGGACGATCCGTCGTGAACGAGCCGCCCGGACGTCGGAGGGATGTGCAACAACCGGAGTCCTGATCGTCATCCGAGGGTGGAAAGCGAAAACACACCCTCTCGGAGGATACAGAGATGATCAGGAAGCTGGCAGCCGGTCTCGTCGTGGCCCTCTTCTACGTGGCCGCGGCATCGATGCCGAATCCCGTCCCGGCCCCCGCTCAGGAAGCACCACGCCTTCAGTCCACGGCGGGCGACCGCGAGTCCGTGATGATCACCGTGTACAACCAGAACTTCGGACTCGTGCGCGAGATCCGTGACCTCAGCCTGGCCCGCGGTCTGGTGTCGCTCGAATTCGGGGACGTGGCCTCCAGCATCCAGCCGGAGACCGTGCACCTCAGGGCCCTGGATGGCGGGCGACTGACGGTGCTGGAGCAGAATTACCAGTACGACCTCTTGAGTCCGCAGAAGCTGCTGGAGAAGTACGTCGGGCGGACGGTAAAGGTGTACCGGTGGAATGAGGTGCTCGGCCAGGACGAGATGGTGGAGGCCGAAGTCCTGTCCGTGAACCAGGGGACGATCCTCAAGATCGGCGACGAAATCACGTTCAACTACCCGGGGCGCCTGGCGTTTCCCGAGGTGCCGGACAACCTGATCGCCCGACCTACCCTGCTGTGGAAACTGGACAGCGGATCGAACCGCCAGCGGGTCGAGACCTCCTACCTCACACACAATCTCAACTGGAAAGCCGACTACGTGGTGGTGGTGGACGAGAACGACCGGCGCGGCGACATCACGGGCTGGGTGACGCTCACCAACCAGAGCGGAGCCAGTTACGAGAACGCGCAGCTCAAGCTCGTGGCGGGTGACGTGCAGCGGGTGTCGGCGCCCAACGCCTACGGCCGGGCCCGGAAATCGGTGATGGCTGCAGAAATGTCGATGGACGAGGCGTTCGCGGAGGAGGCGTTCTTCGAATACCACCTGTATACGCTGAATCGCCCGGCCACCGTGCTGAACAACGAGCAGAAGCAGGTCACGCTCCTCGAGGCTTCCGACTTCGGGATCAGGAAGCGGCTGATCTTCTACGGCGCCGCCTACTATTTCCGTGGCTCGTATGGACAGGTCGAGTCGAACCAGAAGGTCGGCGTGTTCCTGGACTTCGAGAACAGCGAGAAGAACGGACTCGGAATGCCGCTTCCGGCGGGTGTCGTTCGCGTCTACAAGAGCGACGCGTCGGGCGCCCAGCAGTTTATCGGCGAGGACCGGATCGACCACACGCCGCGAGACGAAACGGTGCGGATCAAGATGGGCGAGGCGTTCGACGTGGTGGGGGACCGCCGGCAGATGGACTTCGACATCATCGCCGATTGCGTCACCGAGAGCGAGTGGGAGATCAAGCTCCGGAACCACAAGGACGAGGAGACCGAGGTCGAGGTGTTCGAGCCGATCGGCGCGGACTGGGAGATCCTCTCGTCCTCGCACCGCGCGACCAAGCTCGACGCGCACACCTTCAAGTTCACGGTCAAGATCCCGCCGCGAGGCGAGCAGACG
>JAUVPT010000106.1 GCA_030598525.1 Gemmatimonadota bacterium | reverse complement strand
GTCGTCAACATCAGCGGCACCGAGGGAGACCCGGTGTTCACGCGACCCGACGGTGAGCCGCTGACGCTGGAGGAAGTGGCGGCCCTGGTCGAGCTGTTCGACATGGTCGGCGACGTGTTTGATCTGGTGGACGATCTGTTCGCGCCGTTCGGAGGATTTGACCTCTAGCCGCGCAAACAGGCTGGTGCATTGCGAAGGGCCGGGAGCGATCCCGGCCCTTTCGTACATCCGCGTCCCCCGACCTGCCGATTCCGTTCAGTCGGTGATCTCGGACAGGGCGCGCCGCACCAGCACCGGCACCATGGCTCGCCTCCACTCGGCGTCTATGGGCATGTTGTCCAGGGGGTGGCACTGCCGGAACGCTTCCTGGGCCAACTGATCGATCAGTTCGGCCGTCAGCCAGCGGCCCGCCGCCACCACACCCATTTTGCCCAGCCTCCTCGGATAACTCCCCATCGCGGAGGCGACCATCTGCAGGTCTGCCACCAGGTGATCCTCCGAGAAGTCCACCCGTACGGCCAGGTTCAGCATCGGGAAATCGATCGAGTCGCGGGCCCGCAGCTTCTGGAAGCTGTGCCGCGTGTTGGAAGCCGGCCGCGGCACGCGGATGGAGACCAGCAACTCCCCCGGCTCCATGCGCCGATTCCACACTCCGTCCGAGGTGAAGAAGGCGGTGATCGGAGTCGTCCGCTCTCCATCCGGGCCGACGATCCGGAGCTCGGCCTCCAGGGGAAGGAGCGCCGTCGCCGTGTCGGCCGAGTGGGCCGCCACGCAACGGGTCCCACCCTTCACCACGTGGCAGGCCGTTCCATCCTTCTTCAGGCAGTACCCGAGCGCCTTACGCCAGAACAGCGTCTGGTTGTAGTAGGTACAGCGTGTGTCGAGGCATACGTTGCCACCGATCGTGCCCATGCGCCTCAGCTGCGGCCCCGAGACCAGCGAACAGGCCCGGGCGAGGGACGGGAGCGCTCTGAGCGCGCGGGCGTCGCGCGCCACCCGATCGAGCGACGCGGTGGCACCGATCGTAAACCCGTCGTCATCCTCCGCGATGTCCTGCATTTCCGCGATTCCGCGAAGCGACACGAGGTGTCCCGGCGTAAACAGCTTGTGCTTCATGTTCGGAACGAGGTCCGTCCCCCCGGCGATCGGCATCACGTCGCCGGAGTGCTCCACCAGCAGCGCGATCGCTTCGTCCACCGTTTCGGGACGGTGATACTCGTACGGGTGAAGCCTCAGCACGGGGCGTCCTCCACGCTCAGCCCGCCTGAACCGCGGCGAGCTGGTCGATCATCCGTGACACGCGCTCCAGCCCTGGCGCGAGGGGCGGGCTCGTGTAGCCGTATCCGATGCGGAAATGATGATCGATCCCGAACTGGTCCCCGGGCACGATGAGCACGCTCTGCTCGGCAAGCAGCTGTTCGGCAAGGTCCGTCGAGCCAATCGGCAGATCGTAGCGAAAGAATGCGACGGCCCCGGCGCGGGGCCTCGCGAAGCTCAGGATATCGGCGTGGCCGGCGGCCCAATCCTCCAGGACCGCCAGGTTCTCGAGCAGGATACCCCGTCCCCTCTCCAGCAATCCGGAACGGACGCCCGGCTCGAGGGCCGCAGCGCCCAGACGGTCAGAGAGCGGCGACGGTGCGATAGTCGTGTAGTCCTTCCGGGCCCACAGATCCTCCCGGAACTCGGGCGGCGCCACCAGCCATCCGAGCCGAAGGCCGGGAAGACCATATGCCTTCGAGAGAGAGGCGCTGACCAGGACCCGGTCCGTCCGCCCCCAGATCGATGGGGTCGGCTCGCCTGAGAGCTCGCCGCCCGCGTAGACCTCGTCGGACAGGATCCATGCCCCTACGCGCTCGGCCGCTTCAACGATCTCAGCGGTCGCCGCCTCGCCCAGGGGATGAGCCGTGGGATTGTTCGGATTCGTGACCACCACGACGCGCGTTCCCGGCTGGATCGCTTCGGCGGCGGCCCCGGCGGCGGGCTGCCAGCCTCGGTCCTCTTCGAGCCACACGCTCTCGACGTGCGCCCCGAGCCCGGCGGCCAGACCGGTGGTCTGCTCGTACGTCGGACGGACCACGACGACGCGATCGCCGGGTTCCACGAGGCTCCACATCGCCAGGAAGTTGGCCTCGGCGCTGCCCACGGTGGCCACGACGTTGGCCGCCTCCGCGCCCGGATACATCGCCGCGATCCTCTCGCGGAGCAGCGGGCTGCCGTCCGTGTGCCCATAGCCGAGCAGCGTGTCCGAGGGATCGACCGCGGTCAGCCGAAGCAGTTCCTCCAGCGTGATCGGCTGCACACCGCTTTCCGCGAGGTTGAACTCCACCTTGTTCTCGTGGTGCGACTGCCAGCGCTCCATCACGAAAATCGGTTGCTTCATGGGTCTAGACGTCCTTCAGCCTGGCGGCGTATTTCGCTCTGAACTTGGCCAGTTTGGGGGCCACCACGACCTGGCAGTAGCCCTGGCCCGGATTGTTGCGGTAGTAGTCCTGGTGGTAGTCCTCGCCCGGATAATAGGCGTCCAACGCGCTCACTTCGGTCACTATCGGGTCGTCGAACACGCTTTCGCGCTCGAGCTCGGCGATGATCGCTTCAGCCACCTCGCGCTGCGTCTCGTCGTGGCAGAAGATCGCCGACCGGTACTGCGTCCCCACGTCCGCGCCCTGCCGGTTCGGTGTCGTCGGGTCGTGGATCGAGAAGAAGACCTCGAGCAGGTCTCGAAAGGTCACCTCGTCCGGATCGAACTGGACCTGCACGACCTCCGCATGGCCCGTCCGCCCCGTGCTCACCTGCTCGTACGTCGGGCTCGAAACCTGGCCGCCCGCGTATCCGGACTCCACTGCGATCACTCCACGCAGGTCCCGGTACGCCCCGTCCAGGCACCAGAAGCATCCGCCGGCCAGCGTCGCGGTCTCGACCCTGCCCTCTCCCGTCATCCACCCTCCCGTATCGTCGATTCGTGCCTGTTTCCACCCATGTCATCCGCCTGGTCCCGCAACGCACGCCACACCCGGTCCGGCGTGAACGGAAGCGAATCCATGCGCACGCCGACTGCGTCCCAGATCGCATTCGCGATCGCCGGAAGCGAAGGATGCAGGGGCCCTTCCCCGGCTTCCTTCGCCCCGTACGGACCCTCCGGATCGGCCGCCTCGACGATCAGCGCCACGAACTCCGGACAGTCGAGGGACGTCGGGATCCGGTAGTCCAGCAGGGACGGTGCGTCGTGCAGCCCGCCTTCCGGTGTGCCGCGCTTCATCACCTGCTGCTCCATGATCGCCTCGGCGAACCCCATGTAGGCCGAGCCCTCCATCTGCCCTTCGACCAGCATCGGGTTCAGGGCGCGGCCGCAGTCGTGAGCCACCCAGATCGTCTTCACGTCCACGAAGCCGGTTTCCGGGTCTACCTCCACCTCGGCCACGTGTGCGGTGAAGCTGTAGGCCGGTGAAGCTCCGATCGTTCCACCCCGGTACTCGCCGTGTACACCCTCCTTGGGCGTGTTGTAGTGCCCGAGGGCGCCCAGGGTGCCGTGCTCCGATTCAGCCAGCTGAAAGGCGGCCGCGATTGGAAGGCGGCGGTCATCGTCCGCTGGAGCGCTGGAGTCGAACGCCCACCCGCCGGCCAGCCGCACCCGGGCCACCGGGATCTCTAGGGTCCGACTCACGCTCGCGCGCACCACGTCGCCCACCTGGCGGCACGCATGCACACAGGCATTGCCGACCATCAGCGTTTCGCGCGACGAATAGGCTCCCAGGTCCACGGGGACGAGGTCCGTATCGGCCGACAGTACGCGGACGTAGCCCAGCGGCACGCCCAGTTCTTCGGCCGCGATCGCCGCCATCGTGGCGTCCGATCCCTGCCCGATTTCGGACGCTCCGTGCAGCACGCTCACCCGACCGGAGCGCTCGACCTGCACCTGTACCGCGGCCTGCGGCATCTCGTTGGGGTAGATCGGGTAGTTGGTGCCCGAGATATAGCACGAACCAGCGACCCCTACTCCCCTGCCATATGCCAGCTTGCCGTGCTTCTTCTTCCAGTCGCTCGCCGCCTCCACGGCCTCGAGGCATTCCAGGAACCCGTTTGACTGCACCCGGAATTCGTTCACCGTGCGCCCGGTGCCCATGAAGTTGCGGCGCCGGAGTTCAATCGGGTCCATCTCCAGCTCGGCCGCGACCTTGTCGAGCGAGACCTCGAACGCGAACCGCGGCTGCACGGAACCGTGCCCCCGTTTCGGTCCGCATGGCGGCTTGTTCGTGTAGACACGGGTCGAATCGAACCGGTAGGACTCGAGCTCGTACGGCGCTGTGAGCAACTGGCCGCTGTAGTACGTGGTCACGAGGCCGAACGAGGCGTACGCCCCTCCATCCAGGAGTGAGCGGGCATCCACCGCCTTCAGCTTCCCGTCCCGTGAGGCCCCGACGCGGTACCACATGCTCATCGGGTGCCGGCCGCGGTGCGAGTAGAACAGCTCCTCCCGCGTGTACAGCAGCTTCACGGGTCGCCCCGTCCTCAGGGCCAGCAAAGCGACGCAAAATTCCAGATCAAACGGCTCCGACTTGCCACCGAAGGCGCCACCCACCGCAGGTTGCACGACCCGGACCCGGGCGACGTCCAGTTCGAGCACACGCGCCAACTCGCGCTGCAGATAGTGGGGCACCTGGGTTGAAGACCACACGGTCAGCAGGCCGTCGGCGTCCACGTTTCCGATCGCACAGTGCGGCTCGATCGGCGCATGCGTGGTGCCATGGAAGAAGTAATCGCCCTCCACGACCACGTCCGACTCTCTCATTAGATCGTCAACCCGCCCGAACTCGAGTTCGACCTTCTTGGTGACGTTGCCGTTGCGGCCCTCACGCCTGGCGTCGTGAATCGGTACGGCAGCGGCCCCGTCCGTCAGAGCTTCTTCCGGCTCGAGATAGAACGGAAGCTCCTCATACTCGACTTCGATCGCCTCGACGGCGGCGTTCGCGGTCTCCTCGTCCACCGCCGCGACGCACGCCACGGCATCCCCGATGTACCGCACTTTGTCCACGGCCAGCGCGTGCTCGTCCCGTGTCCACGGGATGATCCCGTACGGCGTGGGCAGATCCGCTCCCGTAATCACCGCGTGAACACCGGGAATTCGTGTCGTGTGTTGAGCGTTGAGCGACACTATGCGTGCATGTGGATGCGGACTGCGAAGCAGTTTGGCGTGCAGCATTCCGGGGAGCGCCAGGTCGTCCGTGTAGATCTCGCGGCCGGTGCCCTTCCGCAGGCCCTCCGGCTTGCGATTGCGGCGGCCCAGGACGCGGAAGTCGTCCGCTCCCAGGGTTTCGAGTTCCGCCGGGTCGTCGGCGCCGGTCCGCTGCAGGGCGTTCAGCTCGTCGGGATGCAATGCCGCCTCACTTCCCGGTCACGATCTGCGGGCTCTGGAAATGCGCGAGAGTGGAGGAATCTGTATCGGACGAGCGACGGGCCGTCAGTACGTCCGCGGGGGCAAGGCCCAACCGGGTCGCCTCGGCAGCGACCTCCACCGCTTCGAAGATCTTGGTGTAGCCGGTGCACCGGCACAGATTCCCGGACAGGGCCTGCGCGATGTCTTCCCGGTTCGGCGACTGATTCTCTGACAGCAACTGGGACGCACTGCACAGGATGCCCGGGGTGCAGAAGCCACACTGGGCTGCGCCCGTCAGGTCGAACGCGTCCTGCAGGGGGCTTGGATGAGGGCCGGCCGCGAGCCCTTCCACGGTGATCACCGAGCGGCCTTCCGCCTCCTGGACTGGCAGGAGGCACGAGAGCACCGCCTCTCCGTCGAGAAGCACTGTACAGGCACCGCAGTCGCCTTTGTCGCACCCCTGCTTGCTGCCCGTCAGGCCGAGGATGTACCGAAGCGTCTCGAGCAGGGTATAGTGCGTGGGCACGCCCGTCTCGGTGAGGTCGCCGTTGACTGTGAATCGTATGATTTCGCGCATGTCTCGACCGCTTACCAGCCCCGGAAAAGGGTGCATCGATCAGGTCACGAGGTTAGAGTGTTCCGCCTCGGCAGGTCAAGCTGACTGCGGGCAGATACCGGAGAAATCGAGTGAAAGTGGCAGTGCGACAGAACCGTTCGTGGTGGCCGACGTTCGCGGCGGCGGCCATCCTGTTCGTGTCCGGCGCGGTCCCCGGAGCGGTGGCCCAGGAGACCGTTGCCGTCGACCGGT
>JAUVPT010000016.1 GCA_030598525.1 Gemmatimonadota bacterium | reverse complement strand
TCCGGTCAGCAGACGGCCAAGCGCGCTCTCGAAATCGCCGCGGCCGGCGGGCACAACATCCTGCTCCGGGGCGCGCCGGGGGTCGGCAAGACGATGCTGGCGCGCGCTCTGCCGACAATTCTCCCGCCGCTGACACGGGAGGAAGCGCTGGAGGCTACGGCGGTACACAGCGTAGCAGGCCGACTCGCCGCCGGGGCCGGACTGCTGGTAGAGCGACCTTTCCGTGCTCCGCACCACACGATCACCAGCGCCGGCCTGGTCGGAGGAGCGGTACCGGTGCGGCCGGGCGAGGTCTCGCTGGCCCACCAGGGGGTCCTCTTCCTCGACGAAATCACGGAATTCAGTGCTTCCACGCTGGAGGCCCTGCGGCAGCCGCTGGAGGAAGGGGCGGTGTCGATCACCCGAGCGGGGACACAGGTGCGCTATCCCGCCCGCTTTCTGCTCGCGGCAGCCATGAATCCCTGTCGCTGCGGCCGCCTGGTCGAGCCCGATCGAAGCTGCATCTGCGATCCGGCCAGTGTGCGTCGTCACGCCGCCCGACTCAGCGCACCGCTTCTCGATCGGATCGACATGTACGTAGACGTTCCTTCGATCGGGTGGAGTGCGCTACGTGCCGGGCCAGGCGCGCCCGAAAGTGCGGCCATGCGGCGTCGGGTTCGGGCCGCCCGCGCCAGGGCATCCCGACGTTTCGGGTGCACTTCCTCGCTGAACGCCCACCTGTCCCCCCGCGCGATCCGCGACCACTGTCCGCTCGACCGCGCGGCGGACAGCATGCTCCGGCGGGGCTCGTCCACTTTCGGCTTCAGCGCCCGAGCGTGTCACCGGATTCTGCGTGTCTCACGTACGATTGCTGACCTCGAAGCATCGGGGTCCATCCAGCCGCGGCACGTCGCCGAGGCGCTCCAGTTCAGGGTGCGCGACCGGCAGCCCTGATCGCGCGAGCATCCGAGAGGCCGGCGACCCGGGCGCCCACGAGGTCACGCCTGGGGTGGGCCCGTCGGCGGAAGACAGGGTGATTCCGGGACCGGCAACCCCGGCGCCAATCCCGGTGGGGCTTCCGCTCTTCCCAGCGCCAGGAAGTTCCTGAGAAGCGCGTGCCCGTGCTCGGTGAGCACCGCCTCCGGGTGAAACTGGACGCCCCACATCGGCAGCGTCTGGTGCCGGAGTCCCATCAGGATATCGGCCGAGGTCCAGGCCGTCGGCATGAGCGCGTGCGGCAGGGTGCTCGAGTCGATCGCCAGGGAGTGGTATCGGGTGGCGGTCAGCGGCGACGGAAGCCCGGTGAACAGGTCCCGCTCTCCGTGCCTGACGCGGGAAACCTTGCCGTGCACCGGCTCGGCGCGAACGATATTCGCCCCGAAAGCCGCCCCGATGCATTGGTGCCCAAGACACACGCCGAGCAGGGGAATACCGGAGGCGCATGCGCGCACCAGGTCGACCGATATTCCGGCCTCCGCGGGAGTGCATGGCCCCGGCGAGATTACGATGTGCGTCGGCTCAAGCGAGATGAGCGCCTCCACGTCCATTGCGTCGTTGCGGATGACGACGACGCATTCGCCGAGTTGCTCCAGGTAGCGGGCCAGGTTGTGCCCGAACGAGTCGTAGTTGTCCAGCAGGACGATCATCGTGAAGTACCCGGGATAGCCGAGACGAGGGCCCGCGCCTTGTCCAGCGTTTCCTCGTATTCCGCCGCCGGATCGGAGTCCGCGACGACGGCGCCTCCCGCGTGGAAAGCGACGCGGCCTCCGACGGCGACAGCGATGCGGATCGATACGCTCGTGTCCATGTCCCCGCCGAACCCCAGGTAGCCGAGCGCCCCGCAGTACGGTCCGCGGGCCACGGGTTCGAGCTCGGAGATGATCTGCATGGCCCGGATCTTTGGCGCGCCCGTGACGGAACCGGACGGAAACGCGGCCCTGAACAAGTCGGCTGGGTCGCGCCCCTGCTTCAGTTGGCCTTCCACGGTCGATACCAGGTGATGCACGGTCTGGTACGACTCGATCCGGAATAGATCGACAGCGCGCACCGAGTCCGGTCTGCACACGTGCGACAGGTCGTTACGTAGAAGGTCGACGATCATCAGGTTCTCGGCTCGGTCCTTCACGCTCGCCTGGAGCTCCTCGGCCAGTCTGCGGTCCTCGAGTGGATCATCGCTGCGGGCCCGGGTCCCCTTGATGGGCCGGGTCTGCACGCTCCCCGTCGGGGAGACGTGAAGAAAGCGCTCGGGTGACGTACTGAGGACGGAGAAGCCGTCCCCCGCGAAGAAGGCTCCGAATGGAGCGGGGCTGGCCTCGCGAAGTCGGCTGTACAGCTGGACCGGCTCCTCTTCGGACTGGACCTCGAAGCGTTGAGACAGATTGACCTGGTAGATGTCTCCCGCTCGGATCCAATCGATCGCGCGCCGAACGGCATCTCGGTACCCCGCCGGAGAGAAGGTCGAACGCAGCCCCCTCTCGCCCGGCACGGGGTACGTCGGGGGCCGGAGCGTGCCTCCGAGTTCCAGATTCGATCCCCCGGGAAGCCGGTGCTGGTTCGGCGCCGGACCTCCCTTCAGCCATTCCTCGGCCTGCCTCAGGCGCCTCGCGGCCAGCTCCTCTGCGCTTGCGCTGGAATCAGGAGATCCGGTCGAGGCCACCCAGCAGCGATCGTCATGGCGATCCCACCCGACCACCAGGTCGTAGAGGCCGATCTCGAGGTCCGGCGTGCGGAAGTCACGAAATTCGGCTCCCGGAATCACCTCCAGGTCGGACGCGAGCTCGTAGCCGAACATGCCCGCTGCTCCCCCACAGAACGGCGGCAGGTTCCGGCCCGTCGGGAGGCTGTACTCGCGCAGGGCGCCACGGAGCTCGGCGAGCGGGTTTCCGGCTGCCGGACGCACTCCCTGCGGCCCGACCCACTCCGCTCGACCCGCCCGTCCGCGCAGCACCTGAAACGGATCTACGGCGAGGAAGGAGTATCGACCCCAGGACTGTCCGGCGAGGGAGGTGTCGAACCAGGCGACCCATGGCGTTCCCGCGAGTCCCCTGAACAGGTCCTCCGGCCCGGGTGCTCCGGTAATCTCCTGTACGAGGGGCAGGCTCATTCTGCCTTCACCCGGCTCACGCGCCGCTCTTCAGGTTCCGAGTCGCCCGGTCCAGAAGGCGGACTGTCCCGGAGTCTCTTCGACCTCGACCTCGAGGCGCTCGAGCGCTTCAGCACCGGCCCTCCGAAGATCTTCAGCCAGTCGACTCCCGAGGTACTCGGCGATCTTCTCGGCCGTCGTGTTGGGGATAGGGAGGATGACGACGTCCGATTCGGGAAACACGTGGCGGCGATCATGGTGACGCACTTCGACCTCCCGTGCGGAGGTCACGAGTTCAAGGTCAGGGTTGGACGCTGGAAGGATGACCCGGTGGTCTAGCTCCGCGAGAAGGCCTTCCATGTCCCGCTTGAGAGCGATGAAATCGTATACGAGCGAGTGCCGGTCCAGGCCTCCCGTCAGAGTCACGCCGACGCGATAGTTGTGCCCGTGAAGCGACTCGCACCCACCATCGCCGAACGTGATGAAGTGGGCGGCAGCGAAGGCGAGCGCCTCTTTGCCCACCACGACTCTGTACTTGGACATCGACCTGCTCCTGCGGTGGTTTGACACTCCAGCATGCCACCCATCGTACGCCTCTCCGGACGCTGGCGCATCCCGGACTCCGGAGGCGCTCTTGCCGCCCCTGCGCGCTGCGGGCCAGCTTGTACATACAGGCAATGCCGTTGCAGGCAGGATAGACCGGAGCAAATGGAAGCGAGGTCGCATGCGCATCTTCGTGGCCGTGAATTTCCCGGCTCGACTGCGCCAGAAGATCGCCAGGCTTTCCCGCCCCCTTCAGGAGGCGGGAGTGCCTGGACAGTGGACCGAGGCGGACCAGGTTCACCTCACGCTCAAGTTCATTGGAGAGGTGCCGGCTGCAGAGGTCGATGAGATTTCCGAAGCGCTGGAGGATGTGGCCGGCAAATTCCGACCGTTCGACATGAAATTCGGCCCGATAGGGGCGTTTCCGTCTCCACGCCGCCCGCACGTGGTCTGGTTGGGGGTCGAGCCGACACCGGAGCTCCGTTTCGTAAAGGACGACCTGGAAAGACGGCTTTCGGAGCTTGGCATCCCCCGTGAGGAGCGGCCCTATCAGCCGCACGTGACCCTGGGGCGAGCGCCGCGGGGGGCCGAGGCCGGCGAGTTTCGACGCCTCGAGGATGTGGCCCGCTCGCTTCGCGTGCCGGATGTATATCGGGTAACACACCTCGATCTCATGAAGAGCCAGCTGGGGGCGGGGGGAGCCGTTCACACTCGGCTTGTTGCGGCCCGCATGGGGTCGCGCCCGGGGGTGTGGAGATGATCAAGGACTGTCTTGCACGCATAGGCTGTCTGGCGCTCATCCTGGTGGTGGTCGCCGGTGGGTGGTTCTTTCGAGATGACATATCGGGCTGGTGGCGCCGCCTCGAAATCACGTCCGCCTCACAGCCCAGCGAGGATCTGGCCGAGCGGGCGACCCTGAAGCTCGAGGCCATGGCCTCGGGGGACGGAGGGTGGAAGCTGGAGCTGAACCAGGCCGAGATCCAGAGCCTTCTCACGTATCGGGCCGAGCCGATTCTGCCCGGGGGGATCAGCGAGCCGGTCGTAGAGCTTCGCGACAGTACGGTTCTTCTGTCGGCCCGGGTGGATCCGAGGGGCCTGGAGGGACTCGCGTCGCCCGAAGTCGTCGAGCGACTTTTTTCTGATTCGGCGAAGGTCGTCGTCGAACTGTGGCCTGGAGTCGTGGCCCCCGGCGTCGCCCGGGTCGAGATCGTCACCCTTCAGGCGGGCTCGATCGTCGTTCCGTCGATGATGGTCCCGTGGATACTGGAGAGTATCGAGATGCCGGGGGTCGAGACGACGGGAGTCATGCTGCTGCTCCCAACCCCCGGACGGGTCACTCGGTTCGAGATCGAAAAGGGAAAGCTCGTACTCGAACTGGCCCCCGGGGACGGTGAATAGTCTCCGACCTGGGCTGGTCGTTGAGATCGAGTTGAGTGCAGCGACCACCTTGCTTGCGTATTGTGCAGCCAGTGGACGGACGGCAGATGCGCGGGGAACGCTCGATCGAGTGAAGGGGTAGCTTTCCACCGGACGGAACGATCCGCTCGTGGTACCTCTCGGGTGAGCACACTCAGACAGGCAGGTGCAGGGAAGCATGAGCAAGAGCATGAAGAAGGCGAAGCAGAAGCAGGAGGCAGAGAACGGTTCGGTCGGTCGCTGGCTGTGGGAATGGACCAAGTCCATCGCAGTCGCCTTCCTGTTGTTCATACTCGTGAGGACGTTCGTGGTCGAGGCGTTTCAGATCCCGACCGGGTCCATGGAGCAGACGCTTCTGGTCGGCGACTTCCTCCTGGTGAACAAGATGGTGTACGGAGCGGAGCTGCCGGGGACCGGTTTCAGACTCCCGGCCTTCGATCCGCCGGCCCGCGGAGACATCGTCGTGTTTTCCCCGCCGCCGGCGGCCCGCCAGGCAGCGAACACCAACTATGTCAAACGCATCGTGGGCCTTCCCGGGGACACCCTCCTCATGGTCGAGGGCGTGCTGTACCGGAACGGGAGCCAGGTGGCGGAACCCTATGCCCGGCACACGCGCCCCTACGAGGATCCACGAAGCCCACAGTTCGATTGGCAGCGCACACACCTGGTGGAAAGTGGGCGCCGGCTGCACGAGTACAGACCCACGCGCGACACCTGGGGCCCGATCACCGTTCCTTTGGACAGCTTCTTCGTGATGGGGGACAACAGGGACAATTCGGAAGATTCGCGATACTGGGGGTTCGTCCCGGACCAGTCCATCAAGGGGCGGCCGTGGATCATCTATCTTTCGTATGACCGAAACAAGATCACTCCGTTTCCCTGGCTCACCGAGATCCGGTGGAGCCGGCTGTTTAATTCCATCAGGTGATGTAGACGGGCGGATCCGGCTCGAACGGGCACCGCAGTCTCGACTTCCCCGGACGCGAGGAGAATGGCGCGAAGGGCCGACGGCACGGGAGGCGGTTCTCTCGACATGTATCTGAGAGAGATCGCCGGTCACGCGATTCTGACCCGGGAGGAAGAGGTCCGCCTGGCCCAGGCGATCCGCCAGGGGGATGAAGAAGCCCTCAACCACCTGGTGGCCGCAAACCTCCGATTCGTGGTCACGGTCGCCAAGCGGTACCGCAACCATGGGGTGGCGTTCGCGGACCTCGTCAATGAGGGCAATCTCGGACTGATGCGGGCGGCTCGCCGCTTCGACGAGACCAAGGGCGTCCGGTTCATCTCCTATGCCGTCTGGTGGATCCGCCAGGCCATGATGCAGGCGATCGCGGAGCAGTCGCGAATTGTGCGCGTGCCAGTCGGGCGTATGGACGAGGCCAACAAGGTGGTACGGGCGTCGCGCAAGCTGAGTCAGCAGTTGGGGCGCGGCGCCACGCCGGAAGAAGTGGGCGTCGAGCTCGGTCTATCGCCGGAAGCCGTCCAGCGGGCTCTCAGCATGCAGGCCGGCTACATATCCCTCGACGCGCCGGTCCCGGACACGGAAGACACGTCGATGCTCGAGCTCATCCCGGATCGAGAGGGAGAGGAGGCGGATGAGCGGACGCAGCGCGAGGCGCTTCGCGAGGTGCTCGAGGCGAGCCTCACTCACCTCCCGGAGCGAGAGGCGCGCATCATCAAGATGTACTTCGGATTGGATGGAGAGGAAGCCCATACGCTCGAGCAGATCGGGCGGAAATTCTCGGTCAGTCGCGAGCGGATTCGCCAGATCAAGGATCGCGCCCTCGTCCGCTTGAGGCTGGGAGCCACGGGCCGCGTGTTGGAGTCGTTCCGGGACAGTTGAAAACCATGCGCCTCGCGTCTTGACACCTGCATATGTCCCCTTTAGCTTTCTAGGCTGCTAGCGGGATGATCTCGGCCGCTGCCGCCAAGTGCGGGGCGGCTCGCTTTTTCTCCCAGATTTCAGTGCGAACGAGTGAAGGCGCCTCGGGTGCGCAAGCGAGTGGGGCGATTCGGTAATGAAGACGTATTCGGTCAAGGCAGGTGAGATTCAACACGACTGGTTTGTCGTAGACGCTCGGGACCAGGTCCTGGGGCGTCTGGCCACTCGTGTGGCGTCCGTTCTGAGGGGCAAGCACAAGCCGATGTTCAGTACGCATCTCGACGTGGGTGATTACGTCGTGGTCGTGAACGCGCGGGACGTGCGCCTGACGGGACGAAAGGCAGAGCAGAAGGAGTATTTTCGTCACAGCGGCTACATGGGTGGCGAGCGCTTGATTCCGTTCGCAACGATGATCAAGAAGCATCCCGAGCGGGTGATCGAGCGGGCGGTGAAGGGAATGCTCCCGAAGAACGCCCTCGGACGCCAGATGGCGCAGAAGCTCAAGGTGTATGCGGGAGCGGAGCACCCGCACGCCGCGCAGCGACCGCAGCCCCTGGACATCTGAGGTACAGGGCGATAAACGACACGGAGGAAGTCTTGGCGGACAGCACGACATACCAGGCGGTAGGCCGGCGCAAGGCGGCGGTCGCGCGTGTGTGGCTCCGGCCCGGAGAGAGCTCGTGGAGCATCAACGGCCGGACCATTGAAGACTATTTTCCCCTTGCGCGGCACCGAACTGCGGCTGGAAAGCCGTTTGAAGTGACGGGCACGGAAGGGCAGTTCGGCGTCTTCGCTCGCGTGGCGGGCGGGGGACCGTCCGGTCAGGCTGATGCGATCCAGCTGGGTGTTGCGCGCGCCATCCTCAAGATGGATGAGGACATGCGCGCCACGCTGCGTTCGCATGATCTCCTGACGCGCGATCCCAGAGTCGTCGAGCGAAAGAAGCCGGGCCAGCCGAAGGCGCGCAAGCGCTTCCAGTTCTCCAAGCGGTAGACAGGCCACGGCGTAGCCGAACCCAAGCAGCGAGTTATCGATAGCATGTCAGAAGTAGGTCTGAAGGAACTGCTACAGGCGGGTGTCCACTTCGGCCACCAGACGCACCGCTGGAACCCGAAGATGCGCAGGTTCATCTTCGCGGAGCGGGGCGGTATTTACCTGATCGACCTGAAGAAGACCCTCCGGGACTTGAATCGGGCGCGCGATCTGGTCAATGGTGTGGTCCGAGGTGGCAGCAACGTCCTGTTCGTGTGCACGAAGCCGCAGCTCAAAGGGCTTGTCAGGGCAGAGGCTGAGCGGGCGGGGGCGTTCTACGTTACCGAGCGCTGGCTGGGTGGGTTGCTCACGAACTTCCAGACGATCAAGAAAAACATAAGGCGACTCAAGGACCTCGAGCGCGGCGTCGAAGAAGGCGCTTTCGAGTTCTATACGAAGAAAGAGCGCCTGATGCTGGAGAGGGAGCGTGAGAAGCTCGAGCGCTACCTGTCGGGGATCAAGGACATGACCCGACTTCCGGGGCTGGTCTTCGTGGTGGACGCGAACAAGGAAGATATCGCGGTTCGAGAGGCGAACCGGTTGGATATCCCCGTCGTGGCCATCGCGGACACGAACGCGGATCCTGACAGGCTCACGATCGCCATCGCCGGAAACGACGACGCGATGCGATCCGTCTCGCTGATCACCGGTGTCCTGGCCGATGAGATCCTGATGGCCAGGCGGGAAGCGCCAGACGCCGGTGCCAAGGACGAAGGCACGGCCCTGACGTACTCGTCGGACGCAGGCGGGACCGAGCCTGTGGAGGGAAAGCGGAAGAAGAGGCCCAAGCGCAGGCCGCGGCCGGATCTCATCAAACGCCGCCTGCACGCTTCCGATCCCGAGGCAGGTGTGCCCGAGGAGGGTGGGGCGGACGACCCGGAGGAGGCACCGGAAGAAGAAGGCTTGTCCGTCGAGGACGAGGGTGCACCGGAGGCACAGGATGCCGAAGGCGCCGAGATCGAGGCGGTGGCAGTCACTGCGGAGGCCGCTCCTGGAGAAGACGGGGACGGCAAAGACCCCGGCTCACCCTGAGCGACGCGAAACGGTGGGCCACTTCGGTGGCCCATTTTTTTTGGTAGAATCGACGTTGTGGGAAGTGCCGGACGGCACTGGCGAGATTCGAAACGCAACGAAGAAGGGAATAGAGAGATGTCAGCAATCACGGCGAGTGCGGTGAAGTCCTTGCGTGACCGGACGGGTGCAGGAATGATGGACTGCAAGAAGGCGCTGACCGAGGCGGGCGGCGACGAAGAGCAGGCGATCGACCTCCTTCGCCAGTGGGGGTCCGCGAAAGCGGCCAAGCGTGCCGAACGCGAGATGACCGAGGGTATCGTGGCGATCGCATCGAGCGAGTCCGGCATCGGCATGGTTGCTGTCTCGAGCGAGACCGACTTCGTGGCTCGCAACCAGGATTTTCAGGACTTCACCTCGCGCCTGGCGGCGAGTGTCGGCGAGTCCGGGCTGCCGGACGGCGAGGTCCTTACGGGGGCGGCGCTTCTGGAGACTGAGGGATTCGAGACCCTGTCCGGGGAGCTCGTCTCCCTGCAGGCGACCATCGGCGAGAACCTCGAGGTGCAGCGGGCCGTTCGAATGAACGTGGATGAAGACGGTGAACTCGGCTCGTACCTCCACTTCGGTGGCCGGATCGGCGTGCTGGTCGAGCTGACCGGCGCATCGGGCGATGTGTCTGGACTGGCGCGGGACCTGGCGATGCACGTGGCAGCCACGAACCCCATGGGGGTCTCTCCCGAGGACATCCCCCAGGAGGATCGTGATCGCGAGCGAGCGGTCCTGGTAGAGCAGGCGAAGGCGGAAGGCAAGCCTGAGCACATCGCCGAGAAGATCGTCGAGGGCCGTATGCGGAAGTACTTCGAAGAGAACACGCTGCTCAAGCAGCGATTCGTGAAGAACCCTGATACGAGCATCGAGGACCTTGTGGCCAGCCATGGCTCGGACGTAGGC
Source organism: Gemmatimonadota bacterium (assembly GCA_030598525.1). Taxonomy (GTDB): domain Bacteria; phylum Gemmatimonadota; class Gemmatimonadetes; order Palauibacterales; family Palauibacteraceae; genus Benthicola. Next base: position 7,593 of record JAUVPT010000016.1, on the reverse strand, counting down.
GTTCGTCGTTTCGTGCGCTTCGCCATCGGAGGTTAGGGAGGCACCATTGCCGGAGCTGAAATATCCCCGGGCGCTGGTCAAGCTCTCGGGCGAATCGCTCGCGGGAGACCAGGGATTCGGAATCGAGCCGGAGGTCGTCGATCGGCTCGTCCTGGAAGTCGAAACGGTCTACGACGCTGGGGTCCGGCTGGGCCTTGTCGTGGGCGGCGGCAACATCGTTCGCGGGACCGAGGCCAGCGCGCGAGGCATGGACAGGGTGTCGGCCGACTACATGGGCATGCTCGCCACCGTGATCAACGCGCTGGCGTTGCAGGACGCGCTCGAGCGGCACGGAGTCGAGTCGCGCGTGATGACGGCCATCCGGATGGAACAGTTGGCCGAGCCCTACATTCGCAGACGAGCCCTGCGTCACCTCGAAAAAGGCCGTGTGGTCATCTTCGCGGGCGGAACGGGGAACCCCTACTTTTCGACCGATACCGCGGCGGTTCTCCGGGCCATCGAGATGGATGCCGACGTGATCCTGAAGGCCACCAAGGTGGACGGAGTCTATTCGGCCGACCCCGTCCACGATCCGGACGCCGAGTTCATTCCCGACCTCACGTACAGGGAGGTCATCAACAAGGAACTGGGCGTAATGGATGCCGCTGCCGTGTCACTGTGCCGGGACAACGCTCTCCCGGTGATCGTTCTGAACATCCGCAGGTCGGGGGCGATTCTCGCGGCTCTGCAGGGCGAGAGGATCGGTACACTCGTAACGTGAAGGGGGACGTCAGATGGTCAGCCCGACACTGAAGGAAGCCTCCCAGCAGATGGACCGGAACCTGGAGGCCATCTCGCGAGAGTTTTCGGGAGTGCGCACGGGGAAGGCATCGACGGGTCTGCTCGATACCGTACAGGTAGACGCGTACGGCTCCAAGATGCCTCTCAAGCAGACCGCGACGGTCACCGCGCCCGAGCCCCAGATGCTGGTCGTTCAGCCATGGGACACCAACCTGGTCAGTACCGTCGCCAAGGCCATACAGTCGGCGGACCTGGGTCTCAACCCGTCCGTCGATGGCAACGTCATTCGCGTCAGCATCCCCCCACTTACGGAGGAGCGGCGACGTGAGATGGTCAAAGTACTTCACCGGATGACTGAGGAAGGCCGGGTGGCCGTGCGCCACGCTCGCCACAAGGCCAAGGCCGAGATCGAGCGTCAAAAGAAGGACGGCGACATCGGCGAGGACGAGATGCGACGTGACCTCGAGAAGCTCCAGGAGTTGACGGACGGCCATATCTCGAAGCTGGACTCCATGCTGGAGCGCCGGGAAAAGGAAGTGTTGGAGGTATGACTGAGACGACTGGTGCATCAGAGGCGAAAGCCCCGCAGAGGGCTGTCTCTCCTGATGTGGGACTCCCGGCTCGCCTGGACATGAGGCGTGCGTTCGATATCTACGTATCGGGCCGCGACCGCACGCTGGGCCCGGCGGAGAAGGGCGCCATCGTGGGGGGCGCGGTGGAGACGCCGTACGCAGAGCCGTCTGCGGAGAATCCAGGACCGGCTTCGGTCGGACAGGGGGTTTCCGTACCGAGCGAACTCCGTTTCGACCGCAACGCGGGCACGTGGCGTCAGAGCCAGGTCCGGTAGACGGAGGGAGCACGGTAAGCCCCACCTCTCGTCACACCGTCGGCCCTCCCGAACTCCCGGCCCTGCTGAGGGCCCATTTGTGCGCACAGCCCGACCTGATCCCGCGGGGGTCAAAGGTCATCGTGGCGTTGTCGGGGGGACCGGACTCCACGGCGCTCCTTCATCTGCTGTCCGAGCTGGCTCCCGGGTTCGACCTGCGCCTGGAAGCGGCGCATTTCGATCACCGGGTGCGGGCCGGCTCGGAGGCCGACGGAGTACTGGCGAACGAACGGGCGACGGGCCTCGGCGTGCACTGCCACATCGGGGCACCGGTGATCCCCCCGAGGGTCAAACAGGCCAGTCTGCGGGACGCCCGCTATCGGTGGCTGGAGGGCCTGGTCCGAGACCGGAAGGCCGACCGACTGGCTGTAGGACACCATGCCGACGACCAGGCGGAAACCGTGCTGTTCCGACTGATGCGAGGCACGGATCTGAGGGGGTTGGCCGGCGTACCTGCGCGCCGGGGACAGATCGTTCGGCCGCTCCTGCCCTTCCGCCGGCGGGCCCTCTCCGACTATTTGGAAGGCCTCGGCGTGTCGTGGATCGATGACCCATCCAACGCGGATCGGCGTTGGGCCCGAGCTCGACTGCGGACCGAGGTCATCCCGGAGATGGAACGCCTGGACCCCGGAACTGTTCAGCGTCTGGTATCTCTCGGACAGGCGGCCGCCCGGGCACGGGACCTGAACGAGCGAGCCGCTGCCTGGTTGTTGATGGAATCCGCTGTCGGGCGGACCCGACCCGGGCGGCTGGAGTTGTGCCGCGCGAGCCTGGCCCGAGGCGGCCCCGAGATCCTGGCTGTCGCTCTCCGACGGGTGGCTCGCGCGGGCGGAGTGGCGCTCACGGCGGGAGGAACCCGCGCTGGCGTGGAGTTTATCAGCGAGGGCCGCAGCGGCGGGCGGGTGACCCTCGGAGGCGGCCTCGAGATCTCGAGAGAGTACGACCGCGTCATCATCGGGCGGGAAGCCGAACCCCTGCGCCCGGACGTGTTGCTGGTGCATGAGCGCACGGGTGCCGGACGGGTGCGGATCGGAGAGCGGGCGCTGGAAGTACGGTGGAGGCCAGTATCGGGCGGAGCGGCCCTTCCTGAGCGGATTGCCGTGGCCGTGTCCCCGGGACATTATCCCTTGATGTTTCGGGGTTGGAGAGACGGGGACAGGATTCGACTCGCGGGCGGTACACGGAAGCTCAAAAAGTTCTTTGGCGACCGTCGGATTCCCGTGAGCGAGCGGGCCCGCCTTCCGGTTCTGGCCGACCGGATGGGCAATGTTCTATGGATCGAAGGGTTGGCCACGGCCGAGACGGACCGCGGGTCCGGCGAGCACTATTCCTTGTTGGAGTTCGAGTTGAGACATGAATGACCAGGCACGAGCTGGGGCGCCGTACCTGACGGAAGAAGGGCTACTGGCGCGTACCGGCGGCCGGGAACTGAAGAGTGTGGTCTTCAGCGCCGCCGCGATCGCCGGCCGGGTTCGCGAGATGGGAGCCGAGATCACCGAGCACTACGGACCCGATGCCGACGTTCTCATCCTCGGGCTGTTGAAGGGATCGTTCATCTTCCTGAGTGACCTGGTTCGCCACATCGATCGGCCGCTTCACGTGGATTTCATCGTGGCCTCGAGCTACGGTGCGGGCACGACGTCGTCCGGCGACGTCAAGCTTCTGTACGATCCCACGGCGCCGATCGAGGGACGGCACATCATCCTCGTCGAGGACATCGTGGACAGCGGCAATACGATCAACCGGCTGACGCGGGCGGTGGAGGCACGGTCTCCCGCTTCGATCGAATTGTGCGCCATGCTTCACAAGCACATTGCGGAAGGCCTGGTGTTGGAGCCCCGTTGGGTGGGATTCGATGCCCCGGCGGACTTCCTGGTCGGGTACGGGCTTGACCATGCCGAGGATTTCCGACATCTCCCGTTCGTGGCCAGCATTTGAGCCGCTGATGGAAACGCAGAGGAAGGACTGACGTGGCAAAGACGAGCCCGGACGACGGGAACAAGGATCAGAAGACATCGCGCTTTCTGCGCACAGCGTCCTTCTGGGCGCTCGTGATTCTGATTCCGCTGGCCATATTCCAGGTGATGGAGACGAGCCGCCAGCTGGAGCGCGAACTCACCTACACCGAGTTCCGTGAGCAGCTGGAGGGCGACAACGTTCTATCGGTGACCTTCTCCGAGACCCGCAAGGTCGAGGGCGAGCTGAGGATCCCCATGCAGGTCGACGGCCAACCGGTCGACCAGTTCCACACCCTTCTTCCGATGGAGGCGAGCCAGGAGCTCATCGACGAGCTGGAGGCCGCAAGCGTCGAGGTCAAGGCGGAGGAGACGGGCGCGAACTGGGTCAGCTATCTGGTGTCGGTTCTTCCGTGGATCCTCATCATCGGCCTCTGGTTCTTCTTCTTCCGTCAGATGCAGGCGGGCGGCTCGCGGGCCTTCAGCTTTGGGAAGTCCAAGGCCAAGCTGCTGACCGGGGATACTCCGCAGGTCACTTTCGCCGACGTGGCCGGAGCCGACGAGGCCAAGGAGGAGCTCGAGGAGATCATCGAGTTCCTCAAGGATCCGGCCAAGTTCCGAAGGCTGGGCGGACGGCTCCCCAAGGGAGCTCTGTTGGTGGGTCCTCCAGGAACCGGCAAGACGCTCCTTGCCCGGGCGGTTGCCGGCGAGGCCGACCGCCCGTTCTTCTCGATGAGTGGGTCGGACTTCGTCGAGATGTTTGTCGGGGTGGGTGCGAGCCGTGTCCGGGACCTGTTTGAGCAGGGCAAGTCCCACGCTCCGTGCATCATCTTCATCGACGAGATCGATGCGGTGGGGAGGCACCGGGGGGCGGGGCTCGGAGGCGGACACGATGAGAGAGAGCAGACCCTCAACCAGCTTCTTGTCGAGATGGACGGTTTCGAGTCCAACGAGGGTGTGATCCTTCTGGCTGCGACGAACCGGCCCGACGTCCTGGACCCGGCCCTTTTGCGCCCGGGGAGGTTCGATCGCCAGATCGTAGTCGACTTTCCCGATGTGAACGGACGCGAGGGGATACTAAGGGTACACACGAAAGAGATCCCGCTGTCGGACGACGTCAACCTGAAGGTCCTGGCGAAAGGCACGCCGGGCCTATCCGGGGCGGACCTGGCCAACATCGTGAACGAGGCAGCCCTGTTGGCCGCCCGGCACGACAAGGACCGGGTGTACATGGATGACTTCGAGGCCGCCAAGGACAAGGTCATGCTGGGGGCCGAGCGGCGCAGCATGGTCATTTCCGAGGAAGAGCGACGGGTGACGGCATACCACGAAGCCGGACATGCCGTGATCGCTCGGCGGGTGCCGGGGCTGGACCCGCTCCACAAGGTCAGCATCATGCCGCGTGGCCGGGCTCTGGGAATCACCGCATCGCTGCCCGAGGAAGATCGTCACAACTACACCAAGGGGTGGCTCCAGGGGCAACTGGTCATGCTGTTCGGCGGTCGCGTGGCAGAAGAGATGATCTTCGGACCGTCGAAGATCACGACGGGCGCGGGGAATGACATCGAGCGCGCGACAGGGATTGCGCGGCGCATGGTCACGCAATTCGGGATGTCGGATGTACTCGGTCCGATAGCCGTGGGTGAGCCGGATCACGAGATCTTCCTGGGTCGCGAGATCAGCCAGCGGCGCGAGGTGTCGGACAAGACCGCCGAAATGGTGGACGCCGAAATCAAGCGCATGCTGGACGAGGCATACGCGAAAGCGGAAGAGGTACTCACCGCGAACCGGGATCTCCTCGGGGCCATTGCGGAGGCCCTGCTCGAGCGCGAGACGCTGGACCTGGAGGACGTTCGGACCCTCGAGGACGGCGGTGAGCTGCCACCGCTGAAGGAACTGGCACCGATGCCTGCACCGGTCCTGCCCCCCGCTCCCGAAGTCCGACAATCGAGTGAATCCCCCCGCGAGGACCCGGGGGGAGAACCATCACCGGCGATGGCCTGACTCCGGCGATGGTGGGCCCGGCGGCGGTAGCCACGGATCCGAGCGAATGGACGGTGCGGGGTTTCGACATCCACGCCGAGCGCCCCCTCGTTCTCGGCGTGATCAACCTTACACCCGACTCCTTTTCCGACGGTGGGAGCTATACCGATACGGGCGCGGCGCTCGCACGGGCGGAACAGATGTTCGGCGACGGTGCCGATCTCATTGACGTCGGCGGTGAATCCACCCGCCCGGGAGCCTGCTCCGTCGAGCCGACCGAGGAGTGGAACCGGATTGGTCCGGTCGTCGAAGGACTCACGCTTCGGGGGATCCCGGTATCGATCGATACCATGAAAGCCGACGTGGCACAGCGCGCAGTCGATGCAGGAGCGGCCGTGCTGAACGATGTCTCCGGCCTGCGCCGCGATCCGGCACTCGCGGAGGTCGCTGCCCGGGCAGGAGCTGGCCTGATCCTGATGCACATGCGAGGGACCCCGCGCACGATGCAAAGCGACGTGGAATACGACGACCTGGTAGGCGAGGTGCGAGACGGGCTTCGGCATTCGATCGAAACGGCCTGCGACCGCGGTTGCTCGCCCGGGCAGATCGTGGTGGACCCCGGCATCGGTTTCGGCAAGTCGGCTGCGGGGAACCTCGAGCTGATCGCCGGAATCGGACGCCTTCTCGATCTCGGTCGGCCCGTTCTCGTGGGGCCGTCCCGCAAGTCTTTCATCGGGGCGATCCTGGACGTGCCCGTGGAAGAGCGTCTCGAGGGCACGATCGCGGCGTGCCTGGCCGCCCTGGAGCGTGGAGCCCGTTTGTTCCGGGTCCATGACGTGCGCCAGGTTCGTCGGGCCCTGGACGTTGCGTGGGCCATCCGGAACTCCGGAACGCTGAGCCGGGCGACATGAACGCGATCATCGACTACCTGGGATTCCTGCTCGATCAGTTCGCGTGGCAGGACCTCGCTGAGATCCTGATCGTCGCGTGGCTCGTGTACCGAATCCTGCTCATGTACACGGGCACGCGGGCGTTCCAGGTCCTTCTCGGCTTCGTGTTTCTGGTGTCAGTTTACGTCCTGTCGCAGGCGGCCGGGCTCCGGCTGATTCCCTACATACTCTCGCAGGTCTTCACGTACGGCGCATTCGCGCTGATCGTGATCTTCCAGCAGGAGATCCGGACGGCGCTGGCGCGTCTCGGTCGCTCCCGCTTGTTCCAGTTGTTCGCCCGTCGTGAACAGCAGGAAGTCGTCGAAGAAATCGTCCGGGCTTCGGATCGACTGGCCAAGGCGAAAATTGGGGGCATCATCGCGATCGAGCGCCAGGTGGACCTGGCGAATCATGTGGATCACGGGACCCCGATCAACGCTCAGGTCACGGCGGAGTTGCTGACCACGATCTTCACACCGTACTCGCCATTGCACGACGGTGCCGTGATCGTACGCCGGGATCAGGTCGCGTACGCGGGGTCCGTTATCCTCCGCCTGTCGGAGTCTCCGACGCTCGAACGGGCGCTGGGAACCCGGCACCGTGCGGCGCTCGGACTGTCCGAGGAGACCGATGCTCTCGTGGTGGTGGTTTCCGAAGAGACCGGCCAGATCTCCCTGGCGCACCGCGGAATCCTTCACAGGGGGCTCAGGCCGGACGACCTCGAGGCACGCCTGGCGGCCGGGGGTGAGGAGGAAATCTCTCTGACAGCGTCGGGGCAACTTCCCACTCTGGATCCGGTGGAGGGGTCGGGGGTAGTCCCCGCAGGAAGCGATACGAGCGTCTGAATCGCGTTGACGGGGCCTTCGTGCCCCGGTAAACTACGTCCTCTTGAGCCGAGTAAGCTGCTTCGTCAACGGACAAACGGAGACGGTCGGGTGCAAGACACCAGCTATGAACTGCTGACGATCTTCCGCGACGGGGGCTTCATGATGATACCCCTCGTCCTGTGTTCCCTGGTGGCGCTCGGAGTCATCCTGGCCAAGGGATGGACCCTCCTGGT
>JAUVPT010000121.1 GCA_030598525.1 Gemmatimonadota bacterium | reverse complement strand
CGCGAAGGCGTGGTTTGTGGCCTACCGGATCGCCGGGGCGGAGGAACTGCTACGGGGCATTCAGGAGATCGATCACCAGGTGACCGCGGGGGTCCAGGCCCAGTGGATGCTCGCTGCCAGCGAGTCGATGGCCCGGTCCACGCGCTGGATCCTCGCGAACGCCGATCTCGGGCGCCCGATCGAGGATCTGATTGCCTGGTATGGGGAACCGGTCGAGGAAATCCAGATGAGCCTGGGCGATCTCCTTCCCGAGCCCAGGCGCAGCGAGGTAGGGGATCGCCTGGCGCTTCGCATGGCCGATGGCATGGAGCATGATCTCGCGTGGAGCCTCGTGTGCCTGGAGTTCCTGGACGGACTGCTTCCCGTGGCCAGCTTGTCGCGTGGGGCAGGGATCGAGGCGAGAGCCGTGGGAGACGTGTACTTCGGGCTCGCCTCGGACATCGACTTTCCGTGGCTTCAAGACCGCCTCACGGAACTGGCCGGAACGGATCTGTGGGAACAGCGTGCCGCGCGGCGATTGGTAATCCAACTGGAGGCCGCTCGCCGAGCGATCGTTCGCGGGCTGATCGAGGAGGGTGGTTCGGGAGATGACGCCGCATCCACAATGGTCGTGTTTCGCGAGCGGTGTGCCGCCGGGCTGACCCGGATCCGGGAGCTGGTCGATGAACTGAAATCGGCAGACGAATCCGGCCTGGCAGCGCTCATGGTGGCGGTGCAGGCGATCTCGGAGCAGTGCCAGGTCTGGCGGGGCGGGCCGTAGAGCCCATCGGCACCCGATGCGAAGACGGCCGGGGGCGTCATCCCCCGGCCGTCCGACGCAAGCTGTCGCTCGGTCAGGTGATCGCTAGTAGGTGGTCAGGTACCGGTCGAGCTCCCAGCGCGTGACCTGCGCGATATATTCGGCCCACTCCTGTTTCTTGGCGTGCACGTAGTTCTCGAACAGGTGCTCGCCCAGGGTATCCCGGATCAATTCGTCCTTTTCCATTTCCACGATCGCCTCGCCAAGATTGGCGGGGAGGCTCTCCATCTGGTAATGGGCGCGCTCCTCTGCGCTCAGCTCCCAGACGTTCGTGTCGATCGGGGGTCCGGGATCTATCTGGCGCTCGATCCCTTCCAGCCCGGCGGCCAGCTGCACCGCCAGTGCGAGGTACGGATTGCACGCGGGATCGGGCATCCGGAACTCCACTCGCGTGCCGACGCCCCGGCGATCGGGCACCCGAATCATGGGCGATCGGTTGCACTGCGACCACGCGATGTCCACCGGCGCCTCGTAGCCGGGAACGAGGCGCTTGTAGCTGTTGACGAGGGGGTTCGTGATCGCGGCCGCTGCCTTGGCGTGCGACTTGAGCCCACCAATGTAGTAGCGCATGGCGTCCGAGATCTGATACTCGGCGTCCGCGTCGAAGAAGATGTTCTGCCCATCTCTGAACAACGACTGATGGGTGTGCATGCCGGATCCGTTCTGGCCGAAGATCGGCTTCGGCATGAACGTGGCGTGCAGATCGTGCGCCAATGCCGCGTTGCGCACGACGAACCGGAAGGTGGTCAGGTCATCAGCGGTCCTGATCACTTCCTCATACTTGAAATCGATCTCGTGCTGTCCGGGAGCGACTTCGTGGTGTGCCGCCTCGACCTCGAATCCCATGGCCTCCAGGTCGTTCACCATCATCCGGCGGGCCTTCTCACCCAGGTCCACCGGGGTGAGGTCGAAATACCCCGCCGCGTCGTGGGTGATGGTCGTGGCCCCGCCGTTCGCATCCCGCTGGAAGAGGAAGAACTCGGCCTCCACTCCGGCGTTCATGACGTAGCCCATTTCCGCGGCACGGGCCGCCACCCGCCTGAGGCAAAGTCGTGGGTCGCCAGGGAACGGAGTGCCGTCGGGCTTGTGCACGTCGCAGATCAGGCGGGCAACCCTGGCTTCCCGGTTGCCCCAGGGAAACACGCGGAACGTCTGGAGGTCGGGCTTCAGCAGCATGTCGCTCTCCTCGATCCGCACGAAACCCTTGATCGAAGAGCCGTCGAACAGGATCTCTCCGTCCAGCGCCTTCTGGAACTGGCTGGCCGGGACCTCGACGTTCTTCGTGTGTCCGAGAATGTCCGTGAACGTAAGCCGGAGGAACCGGACGTTGAGCTCTCGGCACAGCTCCAGAACTCCGTTGGCATCGGGATCGGATCCGAGCTGCACTCCATACGTAGCGAAGCGAGCGGCCTCCTCGTGCTCAGACGGTGCGGCGAACATCGTGTCAGGCGTCATGCGAAGCTCCATCGACCCAGGGTCTTCGATTCCAGTGAACGGAGCGAAACTACGCAAGACATGCGCCAAACGTCAAGGATTGAGAGAAAAAACGACATATCATACACATTGATACCTCAAATTGCGTACAATCAGTGTATTCGAGACACCAAAAACACGCATATGTGTTCGTCTGCCGACGAGTCGGGAAACTCCAGGAATGACCGACTGCGGCGTCTCCGCTACACTCACCGGCATTGTGGCATGGGGTTTGATCTCATATAGGTGAAACGCGGTCTTGCCCCGGCGCCTCGAATGGGGTCTCTCGGCATCCGCGGCGAATCACCACCTCTGTCGGGAGGGGAGCCAGTGGGCACGGGTGCTACCGAGGAAGCGGTCTTCGTCCTCGACCCAGGGACCGGGGCGTTGGCGGAGGCTTCGGTCTACCGCGACATGCCGACCCCGGCCGAGCGGTTACGGGCCCTCGGCAGGTCGCTGGCGGCCAGTCCGGGATTCCACGGGATGAACGAAGCGGTTCTGGTGGTCCGGACCGAGGAGCCCATGCGGCTGGCCCTGCTCGGCCGTTTCTCTCCGGCCGAGGCGGCCAGGGTCCAGGTTCTGCCCGCCATCCTGGAGAAGGGGCTACGCCGTTTCCGGTACGTTTCGTATGGAGAAGCGGAGGGCGCGGCTCGTGCCCTGGCCCGTCAGTTGGTGGACAGCCTGGGAACGGAGACGCTGTCTCGCTGCCGGTTCGTCGCGCTCCCGCGCGGTGGACTGTTTGTGCTGGGAATGCTGGCCTATCTGCTGGACCTTCGAGCCGACCAGGTGGGCGATGTGGGTGAGTCAGGGCTCGACGAGGTGCCCGACGACGCACCGCTCGTCCTCGTGGACGATTGCGCCCTGAGCGGCCTCCGGTTCTCCGATACTCTCGAGGGCATCGGGGCTCCGGCCGTCGTGTTCGCCCATCTCTACTCGCACCCGCGGCTGCGGGAAGAGATCGATCGGCGAGAGCCACGCGTCGTCGGGTGTTTCGCCGGGGAGGACCTCCTGGACATGGCGGATGAGCTTCTGGATGAAGATCGCGCGACGTGGGAGGAACGATGGCGAGAGCGGTCGGGCGGCCGCGCGTACTGGTTCGGCCTGCCCGAGCACGTGTGCTTCCCATGGAACGAGCCGGACATCACGATCTGGAACACCGAGACGGAAGCGGAGGAAGCTCCGTGGCGTGTCGTGCCGCCCGAGTTCTGCCTCAAGAACAGGCCGGTGGCCGAGGGGAGCGCCCGTCTGCAGGAACAGCGTGCATCCGAGGGGGCGATCCGGCCGGCCGAGTCCACCCTGTTCGCCCGATTCGAGGGAGAGGTGCTGGCCGCGGATGTCGGTACGGGCCGCGCGTACAGCTTCCCCGGGATCGCCGGGGAGATATGGATGGCGCTCGTCGCCGGTGGGAGTCCGGAGAGTGTGGTCGATCGCCTGGCCACGGAGTACGACGTGGAGCCGGCGCGCCTTCGGACGGACGTGGATTCCCTGGTAGAGAGGGCCATCGGGCTCGGTCTCCTGAAACGAGTCGACGATGTCTGAGCCGGCGCCGGAAGATCGGCATGCCGGAGAGAGGTGCTATCGCGTCTACGGGATCACGGTGGAAACCGACTTTCCCTTCCGAACACCGTTGATACCGGTAGATGAGACTCCCGATCTCACCTTCACGCGCGTCTGGGATCCCCCGGCCGTCGGTCCGTGGCGGGACGGCGAACCGATTTTCGAGAGCCAGTACCTGCTGGACGACGGCGAGTCCCAGGTGCGTCTCTACCGACGTGACGACTTCCATGTTTTCCGCCAGGCCGGCGTGGCGGATTACTACATGTGGCCGGATCGCATCGTGTGTCACCAGCAGGACGAAGCTGCAACGGAAGTAGTGGAACTCTATTTCCTCAGCCTACTGACCGGGTTCTGGCTCGAGTCCCGTGGGACCGTGGTTCTGCATGCGTCGGCCGTGAGTGTGAATGAGCGGGCCGTCGTCTTTCTGGCAACCAATACGGGTGGAAAGACGTCGCTCTCGACCTCTCTGATGCAGGCGGGCCATCCGCTGCTGACCGACGATTTTCTGGCTGTAACCCTCTCTGAGGAGACGGCTGTCGGTCATCCGGGATTTTCCCAGATGCGAATGTGGCCGGACCTGGCCGATCACTTCCTGGGGGGTCATGCGCACCTGCCCCTCGTCCTCTCCGAGACGGAGAAGCGTCGAGTGCCGGTAGAGGCCGAGGGACTCGGGTGCTTCTGCACCGCGGCCAGGCCTCTCTCTCGATTGTACCTGCCCGTTCGTGTGGACGACCCGGGAGTCCCGATTCACGTGGAGCCGATCCCGCCCCAGCAGGCGCTGATCGAGCTGGTTCGAGAGTCCTTCCTGGGTACGGTCCTGGAGAAAGCAGGTCTGCACCGTGAGCGCTTTGGGCGCCTCGCGTCCCTCGTCGGTCAGGTCCCCATGGCTCGGCTCGTCTATCCGTCCGGGCTCGACCGTCTCCCGCAGGTACGCGACGTGATCCTCGGCGATCTGGGAGCGGAACGGTGAGCGGGCTATGCGGGGCGGTGAGGTGGGACGGGGGAGGTGTGGATGGGGGCTGGGTGGAGTCGATGGTGGACGCGACACGGTGGCGGGGTCCCGATGGAGTGGGAGTGCACGTGGATGGGGGATTGGGGGTGGGGTACCTGGCTCAGCACGTGACGCCGGAGTCGGTGCGGGAGGTGCAGCCGCTGGTCGTGGGGGATGTGGTGGTGGTGGCGGACGCGCGGATCGACAACCGGACGGAAGTCGGGTCATGGCTGGGACGGGAGGCCGGAGAGTGGACGGACGTGGAGCTGATCCTGGAAGCGTACCGGGCGTGGGGAGTGGAATGCGCGTCGCGCCTGGTGGGGGACTTCGCGTTCGTGGTGTGGGATGGAACTCGGCAGCGGCTGTTTGGGGCGCGGGACGCCCTGGGGATGCGATCCCTGGTGTACCGGGTAGAGGCGGGCCGGACGCTGTTCGCGACGGAAGTGAAGCAGATCCTGGCGGTTCCCGGGGTACCGGCTCGGATATTAGAGCCGGCGGTGGGGGTGTACCTGTCGGGGCCGTACATGCCACCGGAGTGGACGTTCTACGAGGGAATCGAGCGCCTGGCTCCGGCGCACGCGCTGTCGGTGGAGGGTGGAGAGAAGAGGGTATGGCGGTACTGGGACGTGGATCCGGGGCACCGGATCCGGTACCGGCGGGAGGAAGAGTACGCGGAGCACTTTCTGGAGGTGTTCCGGGAGGCGGTGCGGGCACGGCTTCGGAGCGTGCACCCGGTGGGACTGCTGCTGAGCGGGGGAGTGGACTCGGGGAGCGTGGCTGCGGTGGCGGGTTCGCTGCTGCGGTCGGGCGAGGCGGAGTGCCCGGAGTTCCGGGCCTACAGTTTCGCGTTCGAGGAGTTGCTGGAGTGCGACGAGCGGGCGGTGAGCGGTCCGCTGGCCGAGCACTGGGGCATTACCGTGACCGACGTTCTGGCGGACGACCT
>JAUVPT010000170.1 GCA_030598525.1 Gemmatimonadota bacterium | reverse complement strand
GAGAAGACCGAAACGCGGTCCTCTCCCGCTCGTGAAGCCGAGAAGGGAAGGCACGATCGCATGTCAGGCCAGGAGACGGTGACGATCAGCGTGGACACGGTCCAGGACGCAGCCAGGGTGCTCAAGTGCATCGGACATCCGGTTCGCTTGCGGATCATCGAGCTCCTGGACGTCGGGGGTGAGCGGACGGTGACGGAGATCAGGGAAGCGATAGGGCTCGAGCAGGCGGCGGCCTCGCAGCACCTGAATCTCATGAGGGACAAAGGGATCCTGACGGCGCGTCGAGACGGCGTGAACGTCTACTACGACATCAGCGACGAGAAAGTCGTACGCGTCATCGATTGTCTTCGCGCGTGTGACATCAGCAACCGCTGATCTACCCATGGAACGAGCCATGAAAAGCAAGAACGAGGGCCCTGGCTCTCGCATCCGGCGCCCGGGGAGCAGAGTTGCCGGGCTTCTGGCACTGGTGCTCGCTACGGTCCCGCTGGGCAAAGGCCAACTTCTCGTGGCCCAGGACAGCCCCGGGGGAAGGCCGCTCAGCCTCGAAACGGCGCTCAATGAGGCGCTGGCAGGAAACGCCAGTCTCAGGATCGCTGCTGCGCGGGCTGACATGGCCAGCGCGGCCGCAGGGGGGGCGTCGTCGGTCTATTGGCCTCGCCTCGATTTCGAGAGCGGATTCGTCCGCTCCAACGATCCGGTCTTCGTGTTCGGCACGAAGTTGAGGCAGGGGACGTTCAGCGAGCCCGACTTCGAGGTCGGGGCCCTGAACAACCCGGATCCCATCAACGACTGGGTGAACCGAGTCTCGCTCCAGTGGAAGGTGTTCAGCCCGGTGGACTGGACCTCTCGTGGAGCCGCTACGCTCGAGGCGGATGCCGCCGGTTGGTCGGCGGCTCGTACTCGCGAGGCGACCCTCACGCAGACTGAAGTGCTCTACCGCGAGGCGCAGCGCCGAGGTGCCCAACTGCAGGCAGCTCGACGGGCCGAGGCTTCCGCCGCGGCCAACCGCGATGTGTTCTCACGCCGGGTGGAGGAAGGGCTCCTTACCCGCGCCGACCTGCTCCAGGCCGAGGCCGACTACTCGTTCGCCGTCGCCCGGCGGGTCGACGCGGAACGGCTGGATGCGGACGCGCGCCGCCGCCTCGCCGTGTTCCTCGGCGGAGACGCGGCCGAGATGCCGGTCCTGACGGACTCGCTCAACCTCGAGGCTCCGGAGTCGCCAGCCCCGAACGCTGATGTATCGACGGGGTTCGATCCGTCGGTGCGAGCCGACCTGCTCGCCCTCTCCAGCGCGAGAGATGCCGCGGAGGCCGGAGCCAAGCGATCAGGACGCCAGTACCTGCCGGAAATCGGTGTGTTCGGCAACTACGGCATCCATGCGGCCGACGCCTTTCGGAAGGACGGAGACAACTGGACCGTCGGCGTGGGGCTCAAGTGGAACATCTTCTCGGGTTTCAGCCGCTCAAAGGACAAGCAGCGGGCCGACGCGGCGCACTCCATTGCGGAAACCCGCTATGAGGAGGCTCTCCGTCAGGCGACCGCCGAGATGGCGGAAGCCCGAGACGGAGTGAGCTCCGCTCGGCACGCCGTGGCCGCCACGCTGGCGGCTGACGCGGCGGCGGAAGCGGGCGCCGAGTTGATGCGGCGCCGGTTCGAGGAAGGGCTCGCCACTGCCGCCGACCTGCTCCAGGCCGAGTCCCGGCGGGCCCAGGCCGAGAGTCACGCGATCGACGCGCAGGCCGGGCTCCGGATGGCCGAGGCGCGGCTGCGATTCGTCACCACACTGCACCAGGACGGGAACGACCGATGAAGCGATACATGATGCTGTTCGTGCCGTTGCTCATGGCCTCCGTTACCGCGTGCGACAGGGAAGAGCCGGGCGAGGTGGAGACCGTGGATGCCGTGGGCATCGTCGGGGTGAGCGCCGCTGCCTTCGCGGAAGGCGGTACCCAGATTCCGGCCCGCGTGGTGGCCCGGGAGACGGCCAACCTGGCTACCAGGGCGAGCGGTACGATCGAGTCCGTCCTGGTGAATGCGGGGTCCGCGGTTCGCCGGGGGCAGGTCCTCGTGCGCCTGGATGCATCGGGTGTGGAGTCGGCCGTTGCCCGTGCCGAAGCCCAGGCGGTGGTGGCGCGGCGCACCTTCGATCGCCTGTCGAGCCTGGAGCGCGATGGTGCGGCGACCAGGCAGGAGCTGGATCAGGCGGAGGCCTCTCTCCGCACGGCCGAGGCGATGCTGGAAGAGGCGCACGCGGCTCGGGAGTACGTGTCACTGCGGGCGCCGTTCGACGGAACCGTGTCGGCGCGGTTCGCGGACCCGGGTGACCTGGCGGTGCCGGGCCGGCCGGTGCTCGTGATTTCCGGTGCCACGGGCGTGAAGCTCGAGGCAGATCTTCCGGCAGCGATGGCGAATGCCGTGGCCGAAGGTGAGCGCGTGACGGTGGTGTCTCCCCGGAGCGGCAGGCGGTGGCCCGCCACCGTGCGCCGCGTCGTACCGGTAATCGACCTGGCGAGCCAACGATTCCGCGTGGAGGCGATGTTCGACTCCTCCGATGACCTTCCCGTTGCCGGTTCGTTCGTGCGACTCGAGATCGCCGGCTGGGGCGAGGCAAGCGCCTGGGTGCCCTCCGATGCGCTCGTACGTCGCGGACAACTCTCGGGCGTGTACGTGGTGTCCGATAACGCCATCCGCCTCCGCTGGATTCGTACAGGTCGACGGACCGCCGATGCGGTCGAGGTGCTGGCCGGTCTCGGCCAGGGGATGCTCGTCGTTCGCGACCCCGATCCGGGACTCGTTGACGGTGCGGCGGTGAGCGGAACGAACGTGATGGAGTGGGTCTTCCCGTCGGAGGGCGACCGATGAAGGCCCAGATCGCGGGTCGTCTCGCCGACGCCTTTCTGACGTCCAAACTGACGCCCCTCCTCCTCGCAGCCGCGCTGGGTCTCGGTGTCTACACGAGTGCGACCATGCCGAGCGAGGAAGAGCCCCAGATCATCGTGCCGCTGGCGGACATCTACCTTCCGATGCCCGGTTCGGAGCCCGAAGAGATCGAGAACCGTGCCCTGATCCCGTTGGAGAACGTGCTGTCCGGAATCGACGGGGTCGAATACGTGTACAGCCACGCCCAGCCGGGTTTCGGCCTGGTGACCGTGCGCTACGAGGTCGGCCGTGACCTCGAGGACAGCCTCATACGGCTCTACGCCACCCTCATGAAGTATGCCGACCGAATGCCGGCCAGCCTGGTGTTTCCGCTCGTGAAGACGGTGGCGATCGACGATGTGCCCTTCTTCAGCGTGACGCTGGCCGGTGACGAGGACCATGCGGTCCTCAGGCAGATCGCGGAGGAAGTCGGGACGTCGTTCGAGGCCGTCCCCGACGTGAGGGACGTACAGGTAACGGGCGGGCAGCCTCGCGAAGTGCGTGTGGAGTTGTCCCCGGAACGCATGGCGGAGCTGGGAGTGGACCCGGGCACCGTGATGGAGCGCCTTCGGGCCTCCAACGTGAGCTTCGAGGCTGGCCGGTACTCTGCGACGGACCGGGTCGTACGAGTGGTCGGGGGAGGCTTCCTGGCAAACGCGGATGATGTGGCCGGTGTAGTGCTCGACGTGCGGGACGGCCGACTCGTGCAGGTGGGCGATGTCGCGGAGGTCAGTGACGGGCCGGCGGAAGTGGACAGCTACACGTTTCACGGGACGCCCGGAGAGGCCCTCAGCCCGATGGTGAGCATTTCAGTGTCCAAGCGGCCCGGGGCCGACGCCACGGAAGTAGGGCAGCGTCTCGAGCGCACCCTCGAGCGGCTCGAAGGCAGAGTCGTTCCAGCGGACGTGCACGCGGTGGTGACACGAAACTACGGTGAAACGGCACGCGAGAAGGTCGCGACCCTCAAGGAGCACCTGGGCCTTGCCGTGATTGCCGTGGGAATCGTGGTAGCCGTGTTCATGGGGTGGCGGAGCGCCATAGTGGTGATGCTGGCGGTGCCGATCACGTTCGCCCTGACCCTGTTCGTGTACCAGATCTTCGGATACACCCTGAACAGGGTCACGTTGTTCGCGCTCATCTTCGTCACCGGGATCGTGATCGATGACTCGATCATCGTGGCCGAGAACATGGAGCGGCACTTCCGCATGAAGGACCGGCCTCTGCGCGCCGCGGCGAGGGCCGCCGTGGACGAGGTGGGCAACCCGACGATCCTGGCGACTCTGACCGTCATCGCGGCGGTCCTTCCCATGTTGTTCGTCTCCGGCCTGATGGGCCCTTACATGAGCCCGATGCCGATCGGGGCAAGCCTCGCCATGATGTTCTCTTTGCTCGTAGCCCTCATCGCGACCCCGTGGCTGGCCTTCCGTCTGCTTGGCAAGGCGCACCAGGGAGACGACCAGGAATCCACATACGTCCTCGAGGAGACGAGGATCTACCGGGCCTACCGATGGCTCATGGAGCCGCTTCTCGAGAAGCCCGCACGGCTGGTCGCCACGTTCGCCGTGGTGGTCGTTCTTCTACTGGGCGCGACCGGCCTGTTTTTCACCCGCACGGTCATGGTCAAGATGCTTCCGTTCGATGACAAGAACGAGATGCAGGTAATCCTGGACCGGCCCGAGGGCACGCCGCTCGAGACGAGCGCCGCCCTCGCGCTCGATGTGGCCCGCGGATTGGGGGCCGTGCCCGAGATCAAAGACGTACAGGTTTACGCCGGAGTGGCAGCGCCCTTCAATTTCAACGGCATGATACGACACTACTATCTGCGTCGGGGAAACAACGTTGCGGATATTCAGGTAAACCTTGTTGATAAGTCTGAGCG
>JAUVPT010000064.1 GCA_030598525.1 Gemmatimonadota bacterium | reverse complement strand
GGAGACCTGCGTTGAGTTGCAGTTTCGGCTGGTCGCCGGGAAGGTAGAGCCGCGACCTGCGCAGGCGGTCGCGCGTCGTGTGCGGCTTCTCCGGAACCGTGCGTTCGGGGCGACCGTCGCCCGTGGCGTCGGCACCGGCCCTGAGCGCTGCCGCCTCGACACGCGCCGCGATGACGAATGGCACAGCGCCCTTGTCGTCGACCCGGACCCGCGCGTCCTGGAGGCCGAGACCGGCGAGAGTGGATCGGGCCGTGTCCTCGATCGCGTCTCCGTACAGGGAGGCCACTCTCGAGATCACCTCGATCTCGAGGCCGCCTCCCTCCGTGATCTCCACGACGACGTGCAGATCGGATCGGACATCTTCGCCCGCCCGACCCGCTTCGCCTCTGCCCGCAACCGTCACTCGGACCTCCTCAGGCCAGGCGTGCAATGATGGCGTCCGTGATCTCGCTCGTCGATGCGGCGCCCTTCGCGAGGACATCGGGTCCGCCCGGCAGCCGAAGCATGTCGTATGCCCGCACGCTGCCGTCGGCTACGACCGCGGCGACGGCTTCCCGGACGGCATTCCCTCGATCGATCTCACCGATATGGTCCAGCAGCATGGCTGCTGTCAGGACCATGGCGATCGGGTTGACGATGGATGGGACCAGGTCGGCGTACTTGGGAGCCGAGCCATGCGTGGGCTCGAAGACGGCCACCTCGTCACCGATATTGGCAGAGCATGCGAAGCCGAGGCCCCCGACGAGACCGGCGAAGGCGTCCGACACGATGTCCCCGAACATGTTGCCGGCCACGATGACGGAATAGTTCTCCGGGCTCTTTGTGAGCCACATCATCTGCGCGTCAATGTTGGTCGACCACAGCTGTATGTCCGGGTAGTCCGCCTGGACCTTCCGGGCCTCCTCT
Organism: Gemmatimonadota bacterium; assembly: GCA_030598525.1. Taxonomy (GTDB): domain Bacteria; phylum Gemmatimonadota; class Gemmatimonadetes; order Palauibacterales; family Palauibacteraceae; genus Benthicola. The sequence continues at coordinate 6,911 of JAUVPT010000064.1, read as the reverse complement.
TCCAGCATGCCCGAGGTTTCGCGAAGGACATTGGGCTTCTCGCACACAGTGACCGACGGATAGTCGTGCCTGGCCGCGTACTCGAACGCGGCGCGGGTGATGCGAGCGCACGCCCGACGGGTGAAGATCCGACTGGAGATGGCGAGATCGGGTCCGGGCGTGTCCGCGAACCGCTTGAACTTCGCGTGTGATTCGAAGGCGTCGCGGACAACCCGCGGGGGGTCCGTCCACTCGACGCCGCCGTACAGTCCTTCGGTGTTCTGGCGGAAGATCACAGAATCGACGTTCGGCTCCTCCCAGCCCCCATCGGCCGTTCGCCGAATGAAGTTGAGGGGATTTCCCGGGAACGACCGGCACGGCCGAATGGACACGTCCAGGTTGAACCGTTGCCGAAGCCCGACGATCGGACTGTAATAGACCAGTCCCTGCCCCTGCAGTTCGGGGCTCAGTTCGGACGTCGCCTCGTTCTTCGGCTTCGACGTAATGGCGCCAAACAATCCGAGTCCGTGCTCCGCCAACAGATCGACCGTACGCTCGGGGAGCGGATTGCCTTCCGTGATCCAGAACTCCCAACCGATGTCGGCGTGGACGTAGTCCGATTCGAATCCCACCGCGTCGAGGACGCGGATCGCCTCCGGGAGGACGGTCTGTCCGATCCCATCACCGGGCATGGAAACCACCGTTCGACGTGCCATGTGCGTGCCTCTCCTGTTGTCTATGCTTGGACTCCGAGCCGGGCCCGGACCTGGTTTTCGATGCCGCCCGCCACTACCAGCGCCTGGGGTACGGCGCCCAGCGGAGCGAACGTGAACACGTCCTCCCCCAAAGTCACGGTGCCTCGCGCGAAGTCGACGGCCAGCCGATCGCCCGGAATCATGGTAGGCGCTCCGGAGTCGGCAAACCGCTGTTTGAGCCGATCGACGAGCGGCGGACACTCGATGCACACGAAGCCGTTGTTGAAAGCGTTCCGCAGGTAGGTCTGCGAGAAGCTACCGGCGATCACCAGCCCGATTCCAGCGGCCTGGAGCGCAGTTGCAGCTTGCTCCCGACTCGAGCCGGTACCGAAGTTGTATCCTCCGACCAGCAGGTCTCCGGGTTCGACGGCGGACGCGAAGTCCGGGTCGTAGTTTTGCATCACGACCTCGGCCATTTCCTGCGGCGTCATGTCCTCGCGATACGTGTAGTCTTTTCCGTAGATGCCGTCCGTGTTGAGGTTGTCCTGCGGTACGAACAGCAGGCGACCCTCGTGGCTCGCCGGAAAACCGGGCTGGATCTGCACGGCGGCGACTTCCGGTTTCTCGGTGTCGGTCAGCCGGAAGAGATAGGCTGGGGTGTCGTCCACGGATGCCTCCGGCGCGCGTATGTTGCCGGCCACGGACGATGCGGCCACGACCGCCGGGCTCGCCAGGTAGGCCTGCGCGTCCCGACTTCCCATCCGTCCCTTGAAGTTCCGGTTGGTCGCCGATATTCCGACCTCTCCTGCCTCGAGGAGGCCCGCACCGAGTCCGATGCAAGGTCCGCATCCGGGCGGCAGTGCCGTCGCTCCGGCTGCGGTCAGCGTGCCCCAGGCGCCGGAGGCTTCGGCGGCCTCCTGCACCTCGCGACTCGCCGCTGCCACGTACATCTCGACGCCGTCCGCTACCCGCTTTCCTTTCAGAACGGCCGCGGCCGCCTCGAGGTCCTCGAGGCGACTGTTTACGCATGACACCAGGTACGCCTTCTGGATCGCTACCTGCTCCGCCTCGATGTCGGCCACCGACCGCATCACCTGTACCGAGTCCGGTCCAGACACGTGGGGCGTGACCCGCGAGAGATCGAACTCTATGACCCCGGCGTATCGGGCCGTGGATCCGGGGCCGGGCGGATCCGTCGCCCACTCCTCGAGCTCCGCCTCGCTGAACCGATCGAACGCGCCGATCTGGCCCAGCGCCTCACGACGTTTCCTCAAGTACTCTACGGTCACGTCGTCCACCGGGAACCAGCCCACCAGGGCTCCCCACTCCGTCGTCATGTTCGAGATGCTGAACCTCTCGTCCATCGATAGGTCGGCTACGCCCGATCCATGAAACTCGACGGCCGCGTTCAACACTTCACCCTGGTTGTACAGGCCGCACAATGTGATGATGACGTCCTTCCCCGTGGCTCCCTCCTGCAGCCGGCCTTCCAGGATGACCTTCACCGTGCGTGGGATCTGCCACCAGAATTCGCCGGTGGCCCAGATAGCGGCGGCGTCCGTTCGAACGACGGGGGTGCCAAGCGCTCCCAGCGCTCCGTACATGTTGGAATGAGAGTCCGACCCCACGACCAGGGCCCCGGGAACGACGAATCCGTGAGACACCATGATCTGGTGCCCGATTCCCGTGCCGGCGGGATAGAACCGAATTCCGTGTGCCGCGGCGAACTCGCCGATCCGCGCGTACTTGTCGAGATTCGTGTCGGACCGGTTCTGGATGTCATGGTCCAGCACGAACACAGGCTGGTCGGCGTCCGCCACGGTCGTTGCGCCAATGGAAGCGAACTTCTTCATGACCGCTGCGGTGTTGTCGTGCGTCAGCACATGGCGCGGCCTGACGGACACGACATCTCCAGCTCCGAGGGGCGTGGCCGGCCCCTCCATCAGGTGGCTCTGAGCGATCCGTTCGACCATTGTCTGGCCCATCTCTACCTCCGATGCCGCAGGGCGGGGATCACAGGTCCGTGACGCAGAGCGCCAGAAGCTCGGACACCGAGTCCAGTTCCTCCACCTTCCACACCGCATCCTTCAGGCGGCGCGCCTTGTCTTTCGACAGGACTCCCTCGGCCAGCGCATCGAACTTGCCCTCGATCTCGTCCTCGGTGAGGGGATTCCGCGGGTCGCCTTTCGGGTAGTCGAGGTCCATGGCCACCTGTCGTCCGTCGGTGGTATCGATGGTCACGCCCACCCGCTGGAGGGCGGGGAACACCTTCTCGATCTCCGGGTCGGCGATCACCTCGACCTTGTGTAGCTGCTCGCGGATCCGCGGATCCATGATCTTCTCCGGCTCGAACTGTGCCGGCGTCACCTTCCGCTCGACGAGGGCCGCAGCGATCACGTACGGTAAACTGTGGTCTGCCGTCTCCTTGCTGCGCGGGTCGTACTTGGTCGGATCAGCCAGGATGTCGGCGGCGCGGGCGAGGGAACGGATACGGATCTTGGCGACGTCCTCGGGGACAAGATCGTTTTCCTCGACCAGTTGCAGGACTGCCGAGATCGGCGCGTGCGTCAGCGCCTCTGTGGGGAAGTACTTCATGCCGCACCGCTCGATGCGCCACGACTCGCCCAGTCCGTCCGTGAGGATGTCGAGCTTCCAGTCCGGGCCCATGCAGTGGACGAGTCCCTCCTTGCCATCGATCACGTGCTCCGGCCCGGTATACCCCTTCTCGGCCATCAGGGCTGCCATGACTCCGGCCTCAGTGGCCATCGGGTCGACCGTGTTCTTCATCATCGTGAGCTTGCCGGCTGTCACGGCACCCAGCGTCCCGGAGTGAGAGGCGGAGATTCCGATGGCGTGCTGGATCTTCTCCCACGGCAGGTCGAGCATGCGTCCCGAGACGATCGGGGACACGAACGCCGTCAGGGTGCCGTGGTGCCAGCCGCGCTCGCGAATGCCGGGGAAGGCCGCTTCGCACAGGCGCATTTCAAACTCGTGACCGAGGACGATGCCCAGGATGAGGTCGCGCCCACCCTTGTCCTGTCTCTCTGCGCAGGCCATGGCTGCGGGGATGATGTCCGACGGGTGGGACGGGTCCTGCTGCCAGTAGATGTCGTTGTAGTCCATCACGCGGACCATCAACGCGTTGGCCAGCGCGGCCGATACGACATCGAACCGGGCGCCCGATCCGATGACCGTCGCCGGCCCGGGTCCGGCCACCTCGTCCAGGACATCCAGCGCGATCTCCACGTCCTCCTGCTGAAAACCACCCAGGGCACACCCGATCGAGTCGAGCAGGTAGCGTCGAGCCTCATGGATGGCCCTCTCACCGATGTCCTCGTATCTCAGGTCGGCGGCCCACCGCGACATGGTAGCCGTGATCGTGTCCGACATGTCGAAAGCCTCCTTGGCAGGTTGCTGAAGAACCCCGGGTCGTCCGGTTCAGACAGCCAGGTTCTTGAACGGTAGATAGCTCATGAAATCCGCGTGGTGCACGATCGTCGCCTCGGTAGTCCGCTTCACGAGGTCACCCTCCGCGGCGTGCGCCGCGATGATGTGACACACCTCGTCCGGCACGCCGCACTCGAGTGCCACCGCGACTCCGGTGAACGGGTGGCGGAGGGCCCTGCCGCGAGCGCTCTGTCTCGCTTCGCCGTCCACCTTCTCGTACTCGAGCACCTTGCCGACGTCAGCCAGGATGGCCCCGGCGATGACCGTGTCCACGTCGATCGGCAGCGCGTGTCCCAGGAACTCCTGCATCGCCTCCGCCGAGCGCCGCGCGATGTGGACCACGCACCGCTTGTGCTCCATGAACGTCGCCGGGCAGTTGGGAATGAGGAGCGTGAAGGGGATCTCCTCCAGGTCCTGTGGGTCGAGCGGACTCCTCTCCATGCTGCGGACCCACGTTTCCGTAACGGACTCCCGCAGCTGGGGGTTCTCGATCCACTGAAGCTCCGGCCAAAGCCGTTCTATGGCGTCTCGCATCTCGCATCTCCGGACAGGTCCAGGGCGGGTCGCGCGGCGACTTCCGTGCGACCGATCAACCGATACCAAAGTGCAGGAAGCGTACCGCGCCGTCCCGCCGGTACGCCTCCGAAGCAGTATTGTAACTTGTTGCGGTAAAACACACTACACGCGCAGCGATTCCCGACTGCTTCCGGAGGCAGGCGCTTTCCGCCCGCCGATCGAGTGAGGCGAGACAAAGCGTCCCACTGCGGGACGGAGTGCGATCGACGCAGGCGCGGAACCGGTCGTCACGGTCCGGAGGGTGGCACGGCGATTGCTCGTATACTTCTAATCTACAGCGAGCTGACTCGACCCGAACTGGAGCGCGGAATGCCATCCCCACTACTACCCGATCCCCGTACCAGCGGCACGCACCCCCTCGAAGACGCCATTCATGCTCGCCGGTCCGTGCGGGAGTTTCAATCCGAACCCGTCGGCGAACACGATATCTCTCAGCTCCTGTGGGCCGCCCAGGGCATCACGGGTGACCAGGGCTATCGGGCGGCTCCGTCTGCCGGTGCTTTCTATCCGTTGGAGACCTACGTGATCACTGAGGAGGGCGTGCGTCACTACCTGGTCGAGGCGCATGCCCTCGAGCGAGTGGTGGAGGGTGACCTCCGGGCAGCGGTCCGCGCGGTGTCCTTCGATCAGGCCTGCATCACGTCGGCGCCGGTCGTGTTTCTGTTCACCGCGGTATACGAGCGCACCTGCCGGGAGTATGGAGGGCGTGGTCGGATGTATGTCCACATGGACGTGGGGCACGCGGCGCAGAATCTCCTGCTTCAAGCCGAGGCCCTGGGACTGGCCGGAGTGCCTGTCGCGGCCTTCGATCCCGCGGATCTGTCCCGTATCCTCTCGTTGCCCGAGGAAGAGGAGCCCGTGTACCTGGTTCCGATCGGGAAGCCGGCATAGCCGGACCCGACCGTCGAGTGCGGCGCTGCCATCCGAGACTATATTCCCGGGTGCGGGCACACCGTGTCCGTTTCCGACAGAAACCACCGGAGGGTTCATGAACCTCTCGTTCGCATTGTCCGACCGGAGGCCCGGTTGGCTCGTCCGTCATCTGGCTGTCCCGATTCTCGTGTTCGCCCTGCTGGCCATTCCAGCGACCGCCCGGGCACAGGACGTGGATCTCGAGGCCCTCGACACGTGGATCGAGGCCCTGATGGAGGATTGGTCGACGCCCGGACTGGCCGTCGGCATCGTGCACGGAGACAGCCTGGTCTTCGCGCGTGGCTACGGCGTGCGAGTCCTCGGCAGCGGCGAACCGGTGGACGAACACACGCGCTTCGCGATCGCATCGAACTCGAAGGCGTTCACCGCCGCCGTTCTCGGAATGCTGGTCGAGGAGGAAAAACTCCAGTGGGACGACCGGGTGATCGACCACCTGCCGGATTTCCAGATGTGGGATCCGTGGGTGACCCGCGAGATCCGGGTCCGGGACCTGCTCACGCACCGGAGCGGCCTCGCCACGTTCGGCGGAGATCATCTGTGGATCGGGGCGACGAACGACCGCGATGAGATCATCTCGCGGGTGCGGTTCATGGAGCCTGTGGGGTCGTTCCGTGCGTCCTTCCATTACCAGAACCTGATGTTCCTGGTCGCCGGCCAGGTGGGGCATGCCGTGACCGGGAGTTCATGGGACGAGATGATCGCCTCCCGGATCTTCGAGCCCCTCGGCATGAGAGAGAGCAGCACTACGGTGCACGACCTGGCGGGTCTCGAAAACGTGGCTTCGGCGCACGAGGTGGTTCAGGGCGAGCTTCGCGTGGTCGACTACGACAACGTGGACGGGGTGGCGCCCGCCGCCGCGATCAACTCGAACATCGTGGACATGGCCCGCTGGATGCGTCTCAACCTCCGCGACGGGGAGTTCGAGGGCCACCAGGTCTTCGCCGCGGCAACCGCCCGGGCAATGCAACGGATCCAGTATCCGCTGGGGGTTTCTGCGTGGGCTGCCGAGAACCTCGGACGCCGATTCAACGGGTATGGCCTGGGGTGGTTCATTTCCGATTACAGGGGGCGGAAGGTCGTCAGTCACTCGGGCGGTCTTACGGGCATGATCTCCCTGCAGACGCTGCTCCCCGAGGAAGGACTCGGCGTGATCGTCCTCACGAACTACGCTCCGAGCGCGCCCACGTCGGCGATCACGTACCGGATCCTCGACGCGTACCTCGGTGAGTCCGAGCGTGACTGGAACGAGGTTTTCGTCGGGTTCCGGAACCAGGGGGAAGT
>JAUVPT010000039.1 GCA_030598525.1 Gemmatimonadota bacterium | reverse complement strand
GTCTGCCGCTTGGTAGGAAGTGTCGACGAGGCTCCGCTGGTGGTCGTGTGCCGGGAGGGCGCACCCCCCGGTCAGCGCCGGGAGCTGGAGAGGCGGGGAGCAGATGTCGTTTCAGTGGCCGCGGATGGCGAGGGCCTCGCTCTGGATGCCGTCCTGCTCGCCCTCGGCGCCCGAGGGTTGCGTTCCATCCTGGTCGAAGGTGGCGGGCGATTGGCGGCGGCCCTGCTGGCTGGAGGATTCGTCCGCAAGCAGCACCTGATCTACGCACCCGTCGTTTTCGGGCTGGACGGAGTACCGTCGATGGGGGCGGTCATGACCGTGGGGGCTGGCGACTGGAGCGTAGTAAGCCGTAAGAGCCTCGGCGACGACACGCTCCTGGAACTGGAGGACCGGTGCGCGAGTGACGCGCTCAGGAAGGTGGCCTGATGTTCACGGGACTGGTTGAGACGGCTGGATGTGTGGTTCGACGAGAGGAGTTCGAAGAAGGGATCAGGTTCCGCCTGTCGGCACCGGATCTCGTGGGCTCGCTTTCAGAAGGCGACAGCCTTTCGATCGACGGAGTATGTCACACTGTGTTCGGGATTGAAGGGGAGGAGTTCTCATTCGAGTCCGTGCGGACCACCCTGTCCCGGACCACGCTGGGCGAATTCGCTCCGGGACGGGCGGCGAACCTGGAGAGGGCGATTCGAGCGGGCGAGCCAATGGGGGGGCACCTCGTCCAGGGGCACGTGGATGGTGTCGGAGTGATGGTCGAGGTGGAGAAGGCGGGCGAGACGGTGTTTCTCCGATTCCAGATGCCGGAGGAAGTGGCTCGGCTCACCGTTCTTTACGGCTCGATAGCGATGGATGGCATCAGCCTCACGGTAAACCGGCTCTTTCAGGACGTCGCGGAAGTGGCGATCATTCCGTATACATGGGAGCATACCAACGTTGGTCGGCTTGAGGCGGGGACCAGAGTGAACCTCGAAGCTGACCTCGTGGGGAAATATGTGGATCAGTTACTGCGGCCGTACCGGGAAGCCGGTGCGACTTGAATCTCAACCCAGATGGGGGTCGTCAGGTGTTGTCCTCTGAAGATCAGAAAGTACGTGAAGCAATAGACGTGATCCGGGTTGGTGGCGTGGTGATTGTGGCCGACGACGAGGATCGTGAAAACGAAGGCGATCTCGTCTGCGCTGCAGAGCTCGTCACGCCGGAGATCATCAACTTCATGGCCACCCACGGACGGGGGCTCGTCTGCCTGACGCTCTCTCCCGAGATCGCGGATCGTCTCGACCTCCCGCTCATGTCAGACGGGAGAGGTCAGGATCCCAACGGGACCGCTTTTACCGTGTCGATTGACGCCACTCCGGAGCTGGGGGTGACTACTGGCATATCGGCAGGTGACAGGGCCCGGACGATCAAGGTGGCCGTCTCGGAGGACGCCAGGCCCTCCGATCTCATTCGGCCGGGCCACGTGTTTCCCCTGAGGGCCAAGGTCGGAGGAGTCCTTCAGAGGGTGGGCCAGACAGAGGCATCGATGGACCTGGCCCGATTGGCCGGGCTCGCCTCCGCCGGAGTGATATGCGAGATCCTCAAGGAAGACGGCACGATGGCCCGACGTCCGGAGCTCGAGAAGTTCTCGGCCGAGCACGAGATGCCGTTCATTACCGTGGCTCAGATCATCTCGTATCGCCTCAAGAACGAGCGCCTGGTCAGCCGGGTGGCAGAGGCGACGCTCCCGACTTCGTATGGGGAGTTCCGGGTGATCGGCTACTCGAACCTCGTGGATCAGCGGGAGCACATAGCGCTCGTCTGTGGCGAGGTCGCGGGTAGAGATGACGTGCTGGTGAGAGTCCACTCCAAATGCCTGACGGGAGACGTGTTCGGATCCGGGCGCTGTGACTGCGGCCCGCAGCTGCAGGCGGCGATGCAGCGAGTGGCCGAGGAAGGAAGCGGCGTGATTGTCTACCTGGACCAGGAAGGGCGAGGAATCGGGCTGCTCAACAAGCTTCGGGCCTACGAGTTGCAGGACCGGGGACATGACACGGTGGAGGCGAACGAAATGCTCGGTTTTCCTCCCGATTTGCGAAACTATGGAATCGGGGCGCAGATCCTCCTCGATCTCGGGCTCAGGAGGATCCGGGCCATGACGAACAATCCGAAGAAGCTTACCGGGTTGGAGGGTTTCGGATTGGAGATCACCGATCGGGTCGCCCTCGAGGTCGAGCCGACGGATTTCAATCAAGACTACCTCGAGGCCAAGCGGGACAAGCTCGGCCACCTTCTCGGATCCTGATGGTTGCCGCCAAGGTCGCTTCTGAAAGACGAGACCTCCGGGTGTGCCTGGTGGTGAGCCGTTTCAATGAGCCGGTCACAGGGAAGCTGCTGAGCGGGGCGCTGGAGTGTCTCTCGACGGCCGGAGTCGATCGCGCCAACATCGACGTCGTGCACGTGCCGGGCGCGTGGGAACTGCCCCTGGGCGTCCGCCTGGCGCTGGGACATTCAGACTACGACGGCATCGTTGCCCTCGGATGTATTATCCGAGGCGAGACCCCGCACTTCGAATACGTATCGATGGGAGCGACCGTAGGCCTCCAGGCTCAGGCCCGCGAGTCGAACGTGCCGATCGGTTTCGGGCTGTTGACGACCGAGGACGGGGCTCAGGCTTTCGCGAGGGCCGGCGGCGACAAGGGAAACAAGGGGGAAGAGGCGGCGCGGGCAGTCCTGGAGATGTGCGATCTCGCAGCCCGGCTGCGATGAAACCGGCGAATCCGAGATCCAGGGCACGGAGTTGGCTACTCCAGCTCATGTATGGGTGGGACATGGCCGGGGATGGGTCCGTGCGGGAATGGGCTCGTGAGGCGTTGCGAGGTCGGAGTGTCAGCCCGCGTTACCGCCCGTATATCGATCGGCTTCTCCTGGCTTTGGACGAGCAAATGGCAGAGTGCGATTCACGCATCGAAGCGAGTATGCCCAACTGGCGACTGGACCGCCTCTCAGCCATAGATAGGAATATCTTGCGCATCGCTACGGTCGAGATGATGGCCATGGATGATGTCCCGCACCGCGTGGCGATTCATGAAGCCATCCGCCTCGCTGAGAGGTACGGAAGTGACGACAGTCCAGGCTTCGTCAACGGCGTTCTAGACGCCGTGGGGCGACAGATCGTTAATCCCTGAAGCGACCGGATCACCTTGCGAATTCTGGTCGTCAACTGGCAGGACCGGCTCAACCCCGAGGCGGGCGGAGCCGAGGTGCACCTGCACGAGATCTTCGGGAGAATGGCCTCCCGGGGGCACCAGGTCAGTCTGCTCGTTTCCGGTTGGGATGGTGCGCCCGAGGAGGCTATGGTGGATGGGATGCGCGTCGTCCGACGCGGCAGTCGCTACACGTTCCCGCTGCACGGGGGGGCGGGTTTTCGTTCCATGACCGCCGGACAGGAGCCATTCGATGTCCTGGTGGAAGATATCAACAAGCTTCCGCTGTTCACTCCGCTGTGGACCAACCTGCCGGTGGTCGGCCTCGTGCCGCACCTGTTCGGCTCCACTGCGTTCCAGCAGGAGAGCTTTCCGGTGGCGGCGACGGTGTGGGCGGCGGAGCGCTTGATGCCTTCTGTCTACAGCAACCGTGATTTCGTAGTCATTTCCGACAGCACGGCATCCGATCTCGAGGGACGAGGATTTCCACGCGATCGGATTCATGTCAGCTATCCCGGGATCGACCACGCGGTGTTCACGCCCTCTTCGCCACGGGCGCTGGAGCCGACGGTCGCCTACGTTGGAAGACTCCGCCGCTACAAGGGAATCGACATCGTGATGAGGGCAGTGAAGCAGCTCGTGACGGAGGGCCTCGACATGAAGTTCCTGGTTGTGGGGCAGGGTGACGACTCCGCGCGACTCGAGCGCGTGGCGGAGGATCTCGGGCTCGGCGACTGTGTCAGTTTTCGAGGGTTCGTCTCAGAAGAGGAGAAGGTCCGGATTCTCCGCTCCGCATGGATCAATGTCTACCCATCGCCGAAGGAGGGCTGGGGGATCACCAACGTCGAGGCAGCGGCCTGCGGGACGCCGTCGGTTGCGAGCGATGCACCCGGCCTCCGGGAGTCAGTGATCGACGGCCAGACTGGTTTTCTCGTGGCGCATAGCGACGTGGACGCTTGGGCGGATGCCCTTCGCCGGCTACTTGAGGATGCCGAACTCCGAGAGCAGATGGGAGCTCGTGCCCTTGAGCACTCGGAGCGTTTCACGTGGGAGGCGACTGCGGAGGAATTGGAGGATATCTTGCGGATGTCCGCTTCACGCTGAAGGAGGGATTTGATGCAGATCATCATCTCTGGAAGGCACGTGGAACTCGCCGAGAGCGTGAGAGAGCACTTGGAAGAGCGTTTCAACCGACTCGGCCGGTTCGACGAGAACGTCTCTCGCGTCGAAGTAACCCTGTCCGAAGAGAGGAAGCGATGCCTGATCGAGGCTAACGTGGTCACGCGCAGGGGACCCGGAGTCCGAGCCGGAGCCGAGGCGGCGGAGTTCCGCACGGCTATCGATCGACTGTACGAGAAACTCTCCAGGCAGCTCAAGAGCCGCCGGGAGAAAGTGCGAGATCACAAGGCTTCCCCCGAGATTCCGGTGGTCGCCGTGGAGAACGACGAGCCGTGAGCATACTGCACGTCGCCGACTTATTCGAGCAAAGGCAGAAGAGCCTCGACCTCGACCTTGTCGCGGGACAGGCCGGCCTGTCCCGAGAAATCACCGGCTCGGACATCTCCAGCCCGGGGCTGGTCCTGGCAGGGTTCACGGACCGATTCCCGAGCGGTCGGATGCAGGTTCTCGGGGAGACCGAGGTCATGTACCTCAGGTCCATGGACGCCGATCGCAGGCAAGACGTACTCGGTGAATTCCTGGGGGCTGAGGTGCCGGTCGTATTCGTGACCAAGGGACTCGAGCCGCCGGCGGAGCTCCTGACTCTCGCGGAAGAACGGTCGATTCCGGTTCTGCGCTCCAAACTCAAGACTGGCGAATTCTATCGGCGTATTAAGCCGTTTCTCGAGGAGGAGTTCGCCCCGGCCACGGCTATTCACGGCTCCCTCGCGGATGTCTATGGCGTGGGTCTGCTGTTTATTGGAGCGAGTGGCATCGGCAAGAGCGAGTGCGTTCTCGACCTGGTGGAGAGGGGACACCGACTCGTTGCCGACGACGTTGTTCTGGTGAGGCGGAGGGGCTTCGACGTTCTCATCGGGCAGGCTCACGAGCATCAACAGCATCATATGGAGATCCGAGGGATCGGTATCATCGATGTGAGAGCCCTGTTCGGTGTTCGCTCCGTACGCCAGCAGAAACGAATCGAGGTCGTGGTACAGCTGGAGCATTGGAGGCAGAGTGCCAGCTACGATCGGACCGGGCTGGAGCGGGACACGACAGAGATCCTCGAGACCACGATCCCGAGGGTGGTCATTCCGCTGAACCCCGGTAAGAACATCACCGTGATCAGTGAAGTCGTCGCCATGGACCACCTCCTTCGCTACGCCGGCGTCGACAGCGCGCAATTGTTCGAGCAGAACCTGCGTGTCCTGATGCGACCGGTGAAGGAGTATCTCGAGGAGGACTATGAGTGAGGTCCGGGGTGTCGTGGTCGCTCACGGCAACCTGGCCCGATGCCTTGTCGAGACGGCCGAGTCCATCTCCGGCGTCGAGGGCGCGCTGCTGCCGATAAGCAACGCAGATTGTTCTCCGGATCTGTTGGCGGCCCGGATCAGAGATGCCCTGGGTCCGGGAGCAGCGCTTGTGTTCGTGGATCTCGCGAGTGGAAGCTGCGCTCATGCCGCTCGGATAGTGAGCGGAGAAGGCCTGAGGGCCCCCGTAGTGTCCGGTGTCAACCTCCCCATGCTCCTGGACTTTGTGTTTCATCGTGAACTGGGCCCATCCGAGCTGGCGCAGCGGGCGGTGGAAAAGGGACGCGCCGGCGCGGTTGCCTACCTCCCGGACTCTTCGTCGTGACTCTCATACTGTTTCGGATCGACGAGCGACTTCTCCATGGGCAGGTGATCGTGGGCTGGGGCATGCGACTGGGCATCGACTACTACGTGGTTGTGGATGACGACCTGTCGACCAGTGATTGGGAGCAGGACATCTACAGTGCCGGACTGGCGGACAGGACGGAGGTCGACTTCGTCTCTGTGGCCGACGCGGTGGAGCGATTTCAGGAGATGGACTCGAGGGACGGTAGGGGGGCCCTGCTCACCCGAGGCACGGCGGAAATGAGGTCGCTCGCGGAGGCAGGCCTGTTGTCGGATAGACGGGTCAATCTCGGCGGACTGCACGGGACGGATTGTCGACGAAGAGTGCTCACCTACGTCCACCTCAGCCCGGCTGACGAGCAGGACCTCAAGGCCATACATCTCAAGTCCAACGGAGTTACGGCCCGGGACCTTCCGGTAGGCCGTGAAGTGGGTCTGGAGGATCTGGTCGATGTCGTGGAGTGAGCTGTCTCTGGGCCCGGGAACGTGGATTCTGGCCGTCCTGGCGGGAGGGGTCCTCGGCATGGATGCGGTGTCGTGGCCGCAGGTCATGGTATCCCGGCCGCTGGTCTCCGCAACGATCGGTGGCTGGCTTCTAGGCAATCCAGCGGCCGGAATGCTCGTTGGCGCCGTCCTCGAGATCTATGCCCTGCGACATCCACCGTTCGGTGCTGCGAAGTACCCGGACACAGGTCCCGCAGGCCTGGTCGCGGGCGCCTCGTACGCCGCCTCGGGTGGGGCCGCGATGGGGGCCCTGCTCTTGTCCATCGCCGTCGGTTGGGGGCTGGCATGGATCGGTACGGTGACCGTCCATGTCAGACGGCGGCTCAACGAGCGGATCATGAGTCCGGCCGGAGTCCTCGCCGCCGATCCGGGCCTGCTCGAGCAGCGCCATCGAATGGCCATATGGCTTGATGCCTTGCGTGGCGCAATACTGGTCGCGGCCTTCCTCGTTCCTTCGGTCCTGGCCGTGACCCTAGTGGTGGGGACAGGTCCCTCCAGCCTCGGGCGCTACGCAATCGCGTCGCTCGTTCTCGGCCTTGCGGCTTCCGCTGGGGCCGCGGGACGAGCGTCTGCCTTCGGAGTTCGAGGCTGGCCCCTGATACTCGTTGGCGCAGGCCTGGGGCTTCTCCTGGTATGGGGGGGGCTCACGTGAGACTGCTGCGATCGGACCATCTTGCTGCCTGGTCCAGGACCTTTGCCATCCAGGGATCGTGGAACTACTCGACGATGGTTGGCGCCGGAATCGCCTACGCCGTGCTGCCGTTGCTGAGGCGCATCCACGCAGGGGATCCCGTTCGGCTCCGGGAGTCGGTCGAGCGCAGCATGCGTCCGTTCAACGGGCACCCGTACCTGTGCGCCATGGCGGTGGCGGCGCTCGGGCGCCTGGAGCAGGACGAGGTCGACCCGCAGACGATCGAGAAGTTCAGAACGGCCCTGCGAGGTCCCCTGGGGACAGTGGGGGATCGAGCGGTATGGGGGCAGTGGAGACCCATATGCGTCCTGGTCGGCACGCTCAGTTTCTTGCTCGGGGCGTCGGCGGGCTGGAGCGCGGTCGCGTTCCTGGTCCTCTACAACGCGGGGCACGTCGCCGTGAGAGTGTGGGCATACGTGAAGGGGTGGCAGGCGGGCCTGGAGGTCGGCCGGTTGCTCAAGGGAGCGTGGCTCGAGCGCTGGGCGGAACGGCTCTGGCCGGTGAACATCCTTCTGACCGGAGGAGTCGCGCTCGTCCTTGCCGACGTTGTCGTGAGCCAATCGACGGTTCCATTGGCGTCGGTGGCGCTGCTCGGGATGGGTGCGATTGGGGCCCTCCTGGCCTTTCGATTCCCGCGGCAGGGAGGGCGCGCGGCCGCATTCCTCCTGGTCATTGCGCCCCTGTTGTGGCTGCTGGGTGGGCTGACAGGGTGAGCCCATGAGCGATGCGATTCGACGCGATGAGAAGCCTGACGGCGGTAGCCAGGGCGAGCGGATCGTCGTCATCCGAAACCGCTACGGCCTGCACGCCAGGCCGGCCGCTGAATTCGTGAAGCTGTCGTCCCGGTTCACTGCCAAGGTTACGGTCGAGAAGGACGGACTGGAAGTGAATGGGAAGAGCATCATGGGTGTGATGATGCTCGCCGCGGAATGCGGTTCGACCCTCAGGATTCGGGCCGTCGGGGATGATTCCGCCGAGGCGTTGGAGGCCCTGGCGGCGTTGGTGGGTGATCGCTTCGGGGAGAACGAGTCGGACTACGAGATCGAGAACTGACATGTCGCGAATCCTTGAAGGGATGGGCGCTTCGACCGGCAGAGCCCTGGGTCCGGTCCGGTGGATCGACTGGGACATCCCGCTCGTTCCCCATCGAACCATCAGCCCGGCGGAGGTCGAGAGCGAAGTCGAGCGCTTCGGACTGGCAAGGGCCCGGGCGCTGGAGTACGTCTCGCGTCTGCAGGCCGAGACGGCCCAGAGGATCGGTCCGTTCGAAGGCAAGGTCTTCGAGTCGCAGGCCATGATGATCGAAGATCCGGATCTCGTCCGGGGCACCCTGTCCTACGTTCGGGACAACTTCGTCTGCGCGGAAAGGGCCTTCGACTGGCAGGTCCTTGAGATGAGAATCCGCATGCAGGAATCAGCGCACGCCATGCTGGTGGATCGACTGGCTGATCTTCACGATGTGCGTCTACGCGTTCTGTCACATCTTCTGGGCCATGGCGATCCCTCTGATCTCGCCACAGAGGGTGAGGAGCCGGCAATCCTCGTCGGGAGCGAGCTGCCGCCCAGCATCGCCGCTCGCCTGGATCCGGAGCGCGCCCTGGGCGTGGTGCTTTCCGGAGGGTCTCGCGGAGCACACGGGGTCATTCTGGCTCGGGCCCTCGGAATCCCTGTAGTGGTGGCAGTTGGGCCACACCTGGAATCGATCGGGGACTCAGACCGTTTGCTCGTGGATGGGCGAACGGGGGAGATCCGGATCAATCCCAGCCCGCAGGAGGTAGAGGGGTTCCACCGGGCTGTGGCGCAGGCAACGCATCGACGAGAAGCCCTGCAAAAGGTGGCCGGGCGACCGACGAAGACGATGGACGGGGTCCGCACGGTCGTTCAGGCGAACCTGGACCTTCCGCACGAGGCGGAGGATGCCCGGCGCCTCGGAGCGGACGGCGTAGGGCTGTTCCGGTCGGAATTCCTGGCGATCGGAAGACGAGAGATCCCGGCCGAAGAAGATCAGCTTCAGGCCTACCGCTCTGTTCTCGAGGCGTTCCCTGGGCGAGAAGTGACCCTCCGCACGTTCGACATCGGAGGGGACAAGTTTCCCCTGTTCTTGCAGTTGCCCCCGGAGGACAACCCGTACCTGGGCTGGCGGGCGATCCGCATCTGCCTCGACATGCCAGACCTGTTTCGAAACCAGCTCAGGGCGGCGGTTCGAGCGTCCGAGAGCGGCAATCTGCGCCTCCTCATACCCTTCGTCTCGACGGTGGAGGAGATGCAGCGCGCCCGTGACATGCTGACCGAGGTGTACTCTTCACTCGGGCTCACGGATTCGGGGGTACGAATTCCACTGGGAGTGATGGTCGAGACCCCGGCCGCTGTAGAGACCCTGGATCTACTGGCTCCGTACGTCGATTTCGTCAGTCTCGGAACCAACGACCTGACTCAGTACGTTCTGGCCGCAGACCGCGGGAACGCGAAGGTGGCCAAGCTGTACGACCCGCTGCACCCGGCGCTCGTGCGGATGTATCGACGCGTCGTGAAGGAATGCGCGCGTCACGGGTTGGATCTCAGCGTGTGCGGGGAGTTGTCGGGTGATCCTCTCGGAGTGGCAGCCCTCCTGGGACTTGGCTACCGCAAGTTCAGTGTTTCCGTTCAAGGTCTGCCCGAGATACGCGAGTTGATTCGCAACGTGTCGGCCAAGGAGCTCGCCAAGCTCTTGCGAAAGCTGGATCGAGCCGAGAGCGGCGACCAGGTGAGGCGTGCGCTGGCTGACTACCTCGCTGATCGGGGGGTGCTGCCCGAACAGACCGCGGTCGAGTTGTCAAAGGAATAGTGGCCCGGTAGCTTCTGGCCGCCCGGTACTGGCAGTCGCACTAAGATTGGAGAGAGAGTGGTTCCCGAGAGTCATCATCTGTTTACGTCGGAATCGGTTACGGAAGGTCATCCGGACAAGGTCGCAGACCAGATTTCCGACGCTGTGCTGGACGCGGTACTCAAGGAGGATCCGGAAGCCAGGGTCGCGTGCGAGACCCTCGTTTCGACGGGTCTCGTCGTATTGGCGGGTGAGATCACGACAGGGGCTGCGATTCGTTACGGAGAGATTGCCCGGAATACGATTGAGGAAATCGGCTATGACCGGGAAGACTACGGGTTCAGCTTCCGTTCCTGTGCGGTTCTCGTCTCCATCGGCGAGCAGTCTCCCGACATCGGACTCGGCGTGGATACCGGAGGTGCGGGGGACCAGGGCATGATGTTCGGCTACGCGTGCGCCGAAACCGAGGCCATGATGCCCTTGCCCGTGTCGCTCGCCCACGGTCTCACGCGACGGTTGGCCGAAGTCCGCAAGGACGGCACCCTGCCGTGGCTGCGACCGGATGGCAAAGCTCAGGTGACCGTTGAGTATGGTGATCATGGACCCGAGCGCGTTCGAACGGTGGTCGTGTCTGCTCAGCACGACCCCGACGTCTCTTTCTCCGACATCGAACCCGCGATCATCGAGCATGTGGTCGGTCCCGTCATGCCCGGTACGTTGTACGACGTTTCAG
>JAUVPT010000003.1 GCA_030598525.1 Gemmatimonadota bacterium | reverse complement strand
GTGTAACCCACGAGGGCTACGCGAAACTCGGCGCTCCTTCGGCGGCGGCGCGTATCGCGCGAACGAGCGATATGCTCGAGCTCCTGCCTCAGGCGCGTGATCCGGCGGTCCATCATCCGGCGGTCCGTTTCCAGCTGCGTTTCGCCCGGGCCTCGCATACCGATCCCGCCCTGGATTCGTGACAGGTGGGTCCACATCCGCTTCAGGCGCGACCGCATGTACTGCAGCTGGGCCAGCTCCACCTGTAGACGCGACTCTGCCGTGCGGGCCCTGAGCGCGAAGATGTCCAGGATCAACTCGGTTCGGTCCATCACTCTCCGTCCGAGTGCCTTTTCGAGCGCAGACCCCTGGGCGGGGCTCAGGTCCTCGTCGAAGATCACCAGGCTCGCGTCCGTCTGGTCGGCCAGAAGACAGAGCTCCTCGGCCTTTCCACGTCCGATGTAGAGAGCCGGATGAGGTGCATCGACCCGTTGGATCAGGGTTCCTGCCACCTCAGCGCCCGCCGTATCCGCCAGGCGCTCGAGTTCCTCGAGGTGCTCGTCGACCAGCGCCTTGGGCTCGTCGGCTCGCGGGGCTCCGACCAGGACGACCCGCTCTACCGGACGCTGAATCTCGATCAGGTCAGCCGTCGGTCCCCCCCGCGTCCTCGTCGCCGGTCAATCCGCCGGACGAACGCAACAGGCGGGCGCGTTCGAGTCTCCGCGCAAGATCGGGCTCCATGCCTGTTTCCCCCGGCTCGTAGAACCGGTTTCCCGCAAGCGATTCGGGAAGATAGGTCTGTGCGGCGACTCCACCGTCCCAGTCTGGGTCATACCGATACCCGGCACCGTAACCCAGGTCCTTCATCAACCGGGTCGGCGCATTGCGGATGTGGAGAGGTACGCCCTCAGCCGGGGTATCACGTGCTGCCTTCATCGCGGCTCCGAAGCCCCTGTACAGGCGATTCGACTTGGGCGCAGCCGCCAGGTAGGTACAGGCCTCGGCCAGCGCGAGGTCGCCTTCCGGAGACCCGAGGAAGTGAAACGCGTCGCGGGCCGCCACGGCGACCTGGAGGGCGGCGGGATCGGCCAGACCGATGTCCTCTATCGCCATGCGCACCAGGCGGCGCGCGATGTACATCGGATCCTCTCCACCGTCCAGCATGCGGGCCAGCCAGTACAACGCGCCATCCGCGTCCGAGCCACGCACCGACTTGTGCAACGCGGAAATCAGGTTGTAATGCTCCTCGCCGGACTTGTCGTATCGCGCGAATCGCCGTTGCAGCGCCGACTCGATGTGGTGGAGGCCGATCGTACCTCCATCGTCCACCAGATGCGCCGCCGTCTCCAGGGCATTGAGCGCGCGGCGAGCATCTCCGTCAGCAGAATCCGCCAACCGCCCAAGCGCTTCATCTTCGATCTCCAGAGCCCGCTCTCCGAGGCCTCTCTCACGATCCGACAGCGCGCGGCGAGACAGGTCCGCCACCGTATCCGGGCCGAGCGGCTCAAGCACGAACACGCGGGTGCGACTGAGCAGGGGCCCCACGACCTCGAAGCTCGGATTCTCCGTAGTGGCCCCGATCAGCGTAATGGTGCCGGCCTCGACGTGGGGGAGAAAGGCGTCCTGCTGCGACTTGTTGAACCGGTGGATCTCGTCCACGAACAGGATCGTGTCCTGTCCGGTGGCCCGCCGCCGCTCGGCCGCCTGCTCAATGAGCTCACGAACGCGTGCGATCCCCTCCGTGACGGCGGAAAAGGGTTCGAACCAGGCGCCGGTGCGACGCGCGACGATGCCGGCGATGGTGGTCTTCCCGCACCCGGGAGGACCCCAGAGGATCAGGCTGGGAACGCGGTCGCGCTCGATCAACTCTCGCAGCGCCGCCCCTTCGCCCACCAGGGCGGGCTGCCCCAGAAACTCGTCGATCGACCGTGGGCGCATGCGCGCCGCCAACGGGGCTCCACTGTCCGCCGATAGGGCGTCGCGAGCCGGTCTTCCCACATCGGGACCGAACAGATCCGGCTCCCTCGTCATTCCTCCGGGCCCCCATCCAGGCCGTCGAGTCCTCCCAGCTCGATGAGCTCCCGGACGCTTTCCAGAAGCACCTCTCGCTCGTTCCGCTCCGGCGCGTCGATCACCTGGGCGAGCAGCTCATCCAGCATCAATCCGACGAGGGGTCCCTTGGGGAGCCCCTGTGCGAGCAGGTCGGTCCCATCCACAGCCAATTGGGCGACCGAAACGGGTGAACCTTCCACGAGCTCCTCGTGCACCCTCCGCCACGTGTACACCAGCGCCCGCTGGCTATCATCCGACCCCGCGGCCCGCGCCGCCGCGAAGTGAAGCCGAAACAGGTCTCGGGAGAAATCCGTTCCCACCGTGTGCAGCCACTCGCGAATGCTGGCGGATCCGTCCGCCGGGTGCACGAGCGGCCTGTAGTGGGTGACGAGGTGCGTGCCACGCCGGATATCCAGGTTCGAGAACTTGAGCCGCCGCAGCAGGGTCTCGGCCCTTTCCGCCAACTCCTCCTCCTCGTCTCCACCCGCGCAGAGCAACACCCGCACGACGCGAAGAAACTTCCGGCGCGAATTCAGTGCATCGATCGCCCCAAGCGCCTGATCCCAGCCGTGCCCGGACGCCGCCGCGGCAATCTCCTGGTACCACCCGTCGAGCGCACCGTAGTCAGCGTACATCTGAAGTGACCGCGAAGGCGCCTCCGCGGACAGCACCTTCAACAGCTCCTCTCGCACCCTTTCGGCCGAGAGACGGCCCAGGTGGGCCACCGCCGACCGCAGCGCGGACTCGGTCTCCGGCTCGATCGTCAGGTCGTAAGCCCCGGCGAAGCGGAAGGCACGCAGGACACGCAGGTAATCCTCTTCGAAACGGCCGGCCGGCTCTCCGACAGCCCGCAGTACGCCGGCCTTCAGGTCCTCGATACCCTGGTACGGATCCCGGAGGTCTTCCGTAGTCGGTCGCCACGCGATCGCGTTGATCGTGAAGTCACGGCGCGCCAGATCGTCCTCGATATCCGTGGCGAATTCGACTACTGCGTGACGGCCATCCGTCTCGACGTCCAGGCGGAAGGTGGTCACCTCGTACATCGAGCCGTCTTCCCCTGGAACTCCGACCGTTCCGTGATCCAGCCCCAGCGGGACGGTCCTCCGGAACAACTGGCGCACTTCTTCGGGGCGCGCGTCGGTGGCCAGATCCCAATCGGCCCGCGGAAGTCCGAGGATGGCGTCGCGGATGGCTCCGCCCACGGCCCACGCCTGGCATCCGGCGCCTTCGAGCCGCTCGGCGATCTGCAAGAGAGCGGCTGGCGGATGGAAGACCGGCCGGTCGATCACTCCTCCGGATCCCGTGCGAACCACTCGTCGACCAGGTCAGCCACCGCGTGCTCAATCGCCAGTTGCAATTCCTGGACGTTCGCCGAACCGTCAGCGGGCACCCGGATCGCCAGGTCGACGAGGGGCGCCAGTCGGCCTCCCTTTCGATCGAGCAGGGCCACCGTCGTTACACCCATTCGCGAGGCGACTTCGACCGCCTCGAGAAGGTTGGGGGAATTCCCGCTCGTCGAGTGAAGTACAAGGAGGTCTCCCGCCCGCGCGTGTGCCTCTACCAGGCGGGCAAACACCCTGTGATACCCGAAATCATTCGCTGCCGCGCTCAGGGTGGACGTACTGGCCGTCAGGGCGATCGCCGGGAGGGCGCGCCGCTTCCTCCTGAGGCGAACCACGTACTCCGTGGCGACGTGCTCAGCCGCCGCCGCGCTCCCACCGTTCCCGGCGTACATCAGTTTTCCCCCGCCCAGTAGTGTCTCGCGCACGAGTTCGGCGTACCGGGCGGCCTGGTCGCCGACAAGGTCGGCCGCCGACTCGGCGCTTCTGGCCAGGTTCTGAAGGTGACGCCGGACGGCATCCGCGGAATCCTTGCTCACATCAACCTCCGGTAAACGCTCGCCGTAGTCGATCCACCCAGCCGGAACGAGGCTCGCACGGGGGAACCGCCGTAAGCCGCTCCCCAGCGAGCACCGCCGCCGGGTTCACCGCCGTCAGCAGGGTCGCCTGCTCTTCACAACCCGACTCGGTCAGGTAGTCCCACGCCTGGCGGACGGTCGCGGCCCTGTGGGGCCGGGCGTGATTGTCGGACGCGATCAGGTCCACCGAACTGTCTGCGAGCATCCGGCGCGCGACCCGTTGTGCTTCCCCACCATGCTCACCCCACAGACTGCCCGAGTTGAGACACATCAGGGCGCCCATTTCCCGCCACCGGGCGATCCAGCCGTACGCTCGCTCCACTCCCGAGTAGCGTTCCGGATGCGCCAGGACCGGCACCCAGTCGGCTGCGAGAACAATCTCCAGCATCCGGTCCGGGTAGGCCGGAATGGCGAGCATCGGAAACTCCACCAGCAGCCGACCCCCGTCGCCCAGTCCGATGCTCCTGTCGCTCAGGTCAGCGTCTGGGTCGTCGAGTCTGAACTCGAACGAGAGGCCCAGATTGATGCCCGGACATGCCCGCGAGGCCGCCCTGGAAAGCTCGGCGAACGCCACTTCGATGTCGTCCCGCCATTGCCCGTGCGCGGCGCTCGCCGCCAGGTGCGGCGTGGTCACCACAGTTCGGATGTCCAGGCGATCGTACTCGGTAAGCTGAGCGATCGCCTCGTCCACGTCCCTTGCCCCATCGTCGACGCCGGGCACGAAGTGGCAGTGGAGATCCACGAGCGGCGGTACGCTCAAGATCCCTCCGCCAGCCGCGAATGGTCCTGAGCGCGTGCTTCCCGTGACAGTCGCCTGCCCAGCTCGCCGTCCAGGCCCACCTGCGCGGCCAACTCCGCCGATCGGCCGGCCTCGGCCGCCGCTTCGAAGGCGTAGGTCAGCGCCGCATCCGCGGCGAGCAAGCGGAGCGCCTCGCTTCGCTCCCCCGTTCCGTCGGCCACCTGCTCGAGGCCGGCGAGCCCCGCAGCCGCCAGGGCAGCGACCGGATTCGAGAGATCGAGGCCCGGCGTAGTCTCGATGAGCCTGACGATGGCGGCCGCAAGCTCCGCTGGAGCATCCGCCAACCGCAGTTGGAGCCACCCTTGGGTCGGATTCCCGGTCATGAGCCTTCCGCTGCGTCGCCAATGTCCAGTGCCACTCGTACCGCAGCGGCAATCGCATCATCGACCCGGGAAGCGTCGCCGACTCCCCCTCGGGCCAGGTGCGGCCGCCCGCCCCCTCCCGAGCCCGTGACTCGACTCGCCGCGCCCACCAGGTCGCCCGCCTTCAGGCCGCGACCGATCCAGTCATCCGTAACTACGGCGACGAACGCGCCTTTCTCGTCATCTCCGGTGCTCACGTGAACGATCGCCGCCCCTGAACCGATCCTGTCTCGCAACAGGTCGCCGAATGCACCCACGTCGGACCCGGATGGCAACTCGACCGTCCCGCTCGCCAGCCTTCCTCCGCCGGCGAGGACAACCGCGTCGTCCACCACGGTGCCGACGATATCCGCAGCGTCCCTGCCATGCTGCTCTTCCAAACGTGTTTCGAGAACCGCTTTCTCCGCGAGAAGGGCCTCGAAACGGCGGGGCAACTCGGTCGGGGGTACCCTCAGGAGCGCCGCCAGTCCGCCTATCAGGTCTTCCGTTTCCCGTACCCTGGTGTACGCGCGTGGCCCGGTCACCGCCTCGATTCGACGGATCCCGGCTGCGACCCCCGTCTCTGAGGTGATCTGGAACAGCCCGATCTGCCCGGTGCTCCGGACATGACAGCCTCCACAGAGCTCCAGGCTGACACCCGGAACGCTCACGACCCTGACCTGATCGCCGTACTTCTCTCCAAAAAGGGCCATGGCGCCGGAGTCCAACGCCTCCCGGTAGTCGCGCTCTTCGATCGCGAGCGGGACGTTGTCCCACACCCAACGATTCACCGCCTCCTCAATGGCCTGCCTCTCGGACACGGTCAACGGGCCCGTATGGCTGAAATCGAATCGCAGGCGATCCGGTGCGACCAGCGATCCGGCCTGCTGAACGTGGTCGCCCAGCTCCGCGCGCAAAGCTGCGTGCAAGAGGTGTGTCGCGGTGTGGTTTCGCTCCGTATCCCGCCGGGAAGCCTCGTCCAGGGTAGCCACAACCGTATCTGGCGCAGCAACTCCCGGACCTTCCACCACTTCACCGACCACCACCGTCTGGCCGCGATCGTTTTGAACCACGGAGTCCACGACCATCTTCCAGCCGTCGCGACTCACGGTCCCCCGATCGCTGACCTGGCCACCGGCTTCCGAGTAGAACGGATTGGTTTCGAGAATCAAAGCGTGCGCCGAACCGAGCGGCTCGCTGGTGAGCACCATCGATTCGACCTGCACTTGATCGTAGCCCACAAACGTCTGTTCGCCCTCCGCCGTGACTGCCCTCGCCGCAGCCACGAGCTCCTCGCTCAGCTCGTCGGCCGTCCCGCCCACAAGGCGGTCCTCCCGGGATCGCTGGCGCTGCTCTTCGAGGGCGCTATCGAACCCGTCGACGTCGACCTCGTACCCTCGCTCGGCCGCCATCAACTGGGTCAGATCCAGGGGGAACCCGAAGGTATCGTAGAGGCGGAACACCTCGGTTCCCGGAATCGTGCCCTGCCCCGTCGGAGGGGCCAACTCCTCGAATCTGCCCATGCCGGCATCGATAGTGGCCAGAAATCGTTCTTCCTCTGAGCGCGTCGTGCGGACGAGATGCTCCCGACGGTGGGCGAGCTCGGGGTACGTGTCCGACATCAGGTCCGCTACCACACTCACGAGGCGATCGAGCGTCGGCTCCCGACGCCCCAGTAGCCAGGCGTAGCGGCCCGCTCGCCGCAATACCCGGCGGAGCACGTAGCCTCTCCCCTCATTCGAGGGAAACACCCCGTCGGCCAGCATGAACGCCACGGCGCGAGCGTGATCGGCCAGCACCCGAAATGGGAGGCCCTCCTCCCAATCCGCCGGCTCGAGGGAGTAGCGTCGGCCTATGACCTCTTCCGCCTCCGCGATGATCGGAAGGAACAGATCGGTGTGGTAATTCGTCCGCGTTCCCTGCATGATCGCCGCGATTCGCTCCAGCCCCGCACCGGTATCGATGGACGGCGCGGGCAGAGGGGAATCACCATCGGCGGACCTGTCGAATTGCATGAAGACCAGGTTCCAGATTTCCATGAACTCGTCGGCCTCGCCCAGCGCATTGAACTGCTCGGGAGTGAGGTCGCTTGTGGCCCCCGAAGGCCGCAGGTCGTAGTGGATCTCCGAGCAGGGTCCGCAGGGTCCGGTCTCACCCATTTGCCAGAAGTTGTCCTTGTCACCCAGCCGGAGGACCCGCTCAGCCGGAATGCCCGTGAGCTTCGGCCACAGCGAGGCGGCTTCGTCATCCGTGTAGTGGACGGTGGCCCACAACCTGCCGGGCTCGAGGCCGAGCTCCGAGGTCACGAACTCCCAGGCGAATGCTATCGCGTCGCGCTTGAAGTAATCACCAAACGAGAAGTTCCCGAGCATCTCGAAAAAGGTGTGGTGCCTTGCGGTGCGTCCCACTTCCTCGAGGTCGTTGTGCTTTCCGCTGACGCGCAGACACTTCTGCGAGGTGACGGCCCGCGGCGCCGGACGCTCCGCCTCGCCGATGAACACGCGCTTGAACGGCACCATCCCCGCGTTCACGAAGAGCAAGGTCGGATCGCCCTCGGGCACCAGCGAGCTGCTGGGCATATGCAGGTGGCCGTGCCGTTCGAAGTACCGAATGAAACTGGAGCGAGTATCGCTGGCCTTCATACCGTACCGGTCGTATCGGTGGATGGTGCGTCGATGCCCTCGTCGGGATCGGAGATATCCCGGTAATATGCCGAACGGCCGACGCGCTTACAATCGGTGGGACGAGAGAGGTGGCCAGCTCGGGTAAGGAAGTTCGCTCTCAACCGAGTCCGCCGTCCGGCTCGTCCGGCAGCAGCTCGCTGACTACCTGGCGAATCGCGCTGGTCCGGAAGCCACGTCGACCAAGGAAAGCCGAGAGCCGGCGACGGGCCACGGGGGGGTCCAGGCCCTTCAGGGAGCGGGCCCGGCGAAGCGCCACCTCCCGAAGGAGAGCCGCCTCGGTGACCCCCTCTTCATCCAGCGCCGTCTCCACGGCCCGTTCGGCGGTGTCTCGGTCGACTCCACGCCCCAGCAGTTCTGAGACCAGGCGTGGCTTCCCCCTCGGCTTGAGACGAATCCGCTCACGGACCAAGGCCCGGGCATACACCTCGTCGTTGAGGTAGCCTAGCTCGATACACCGCTCGATCGCTGCGTCAGCGTGCCGTGACAGCCCGTGCTTTCCCAGGTAGCGGCTGACCTCGCGACACGTGCGGGGTCGGTATGACAGGTAGTGGACCGCCCGATTCATGGCTTCGGAGTCGCCTGCCTCCTGGCCGAGTACTTCGAGCTCCGCGGCCGAGAGTCGGGCTCCGACATGCAGACCCCCACGCTGGCAGAGGTCTTCCGAGACCCTGAATCGGACGAGATCGTCCACTTCCAGAAGAAAGCCCCCGAGACGTCCGGGGGCCGGTTCGAGGGCCGTGACTATGGGCATGGGGTCGCCGTCGCGTCCTGCTCGCTCGCGGAAGCGCCCGGGAACGAGCGTAACCTGGTTCGGTTCAATCCGCCGGGGTGGCCTCGGCAGCGGCCGGGTCTTCGCTCGGAGCCGCTTCAGGCTCGGACGGAGCGATCATGCCGAGGGCGACCCGAAGCCGGGTCTCGATTTCCTCAGCGATATCCGGATTCTCGGCCAGGAAGAGCTTGGCGTTCTCCCTGCCCTGTCCGAGTCGGACATCGTCACCGTAGGAGTACCACGCCCCGGAGCGCTTCACCACGCCCTGCTCCTCGCCGATGTCCACGAGGATGCCGTTTCGGCTGATTCCCTCGTTGAACATGATATCGAATTCGGCCTGTCGGAACGGCGGGGCGCACTTGTTCTTCACGACCTTTACCCGGGTGCGGTTTCCCACCATCTCCATGCCGTCCTTGATCGAGGCGATCCTGCGGATATCCAGGCGCAGCGAAGCATAGAACTTCAGCGCCCGCCCCCCGCTCGTCGTCTCCGGGCTGCCGAACATGACCCCGATCTTCTCCCTGATCTGGTTGGTGAAGACCACGGCCGTGTTGGAGCGGCCGATGGCCCCGGTGAGCTTTCGCAGGGCCTGAGACATCAGGCGGGCCTGGAGTCCGACATGCGAATCTCCCATCTCACCCTCGATCTCGGCGCGCGGCACGAGGGCCGCCACCGAGTCCACGACCACCACGTCCAGGGCCCCGGACCGGACCAGGACTTCGCAGATCTCCAGTGCCTGTTCGCCCGTGTCGGGCTGCGAGACCAGCAGATTCTCCACATCGACGCCCAGCTTGGCGGCGTACACCACGTCCAGGGCGTGCTCGGCATCGATGAAGGCGGCGACGCCACCGTCCTTCTGCGCGTTGGCGATGACGTGCAGGGTGAGTGTCGTCTTCCCCGAGGACTCGGGCCCGAAGATCTCCGTGACCCTACCCCGCGGGATGCCGCCGATGCCCGTCCCGTGGTCGAGCGACAGGGCGCCGGTGGAGATCGACTCGATCCTCACCCGGGCTCCCTCCGCTCCCAGCCGCATGATCGCGCCTTTGCCGTGCTGCCGTTCGATCTGGTTGATCGCCACGGACAGAGCCTTTCTGCGCTCGTCATTCAGTTCCAGTGCCATCGCCGCCTCGTCATGTGGTTCCAGGTGGTCAGTGCCGGTCAACCCAGTATAAGTAGGGCCTGTGACTTTCGCAATTTGTTCGGTTTTTGAGTTCGACACCGATTCCTTCAACTACGGCAGTCGTCTCATCGATCTCTCAAGGATGCCCAACACTCCGGCTGTCCGTCACGGATCGAAATCGAGGAGAAATTCGCGCGCGAGGCCGAGGCCTTGAGGGACCGGTTCGACGTGGATGGCCTGGAGGTGGAGACCGTCGGTGTCGCTCCGCGGAAGGCGGACATCACGATACACCGCCTGGTGCTGGCCTGGCTGCCGGGCCTCGTCGGGGCCTGAACCACCCACCCGATCAGGAGGCGGTCAGGCCACTACCTGAGACAGGGTTTCGAGGCAGTGTTCGATGCCCTGGTCGTCCACGTCGAGGTGCGTGACGGCCCGTAGCCTCCCGGGACCGACGGGCAGGATCCTCACGCCGCGCGCTTCCAACTCCGAGGCCACCGCCTCTTCGTCCAGATCCTCCCTCTCGAGATGGATCATCACGATGTTGGTGTCCGGGACGTCAGCCCGCAGCCCCTCCATGTCATCGCACTCGCGCGCGAGCCACCGGGCCCTCTCGTGGTCCGCGCGCAGCCCCTCGAGGTTGTGGTCCAGGGCCCACAGGCCGGCAGCCGCCAGGATTCCCACCTGACGCATTCCTCCCCCGAGCCGCTTCCTTACTGACCAGGCGTCCGCAATGAGCCCGGACGGTCCGGCCAGCAGCGACCCGATGGGACAGCCAAGTCCCTTCGAAAGGCACACGGTGACCGTGTCCGCGCAGGACGAGACGTCCGCCAGCGAGACACCGGCAGCCGCAGCCGCATTCCACAGACGGGCACCGTCCAGGTGAACGGGGAGTGACCTCTCCCGAGCAAGTGCCTGTATCGCCTGCATCACCGGCATCGGTACGACCGACCCACCGTGCATGTTGTGCGTGTTCTCCACGCACACAAGCGTGGTGACCGGGTGGTGGCGATCTCCGGGCCGGATGGCCGCGGCCACATCCCGGGCGGTCAGGGCCCCGCGCTCGGATGCCACGGGGTGGAGCTGCACCCCCGCCAGCCACGCGGCATCCGCATACTCGTAGTGGAAGACGTGTGACTCGGCCTCGCAGACGGCCTCGGTGCCCGGGCGGGTGTGAAGAATGACAGCTGCCTGGTTGGCCTGTGTACCGGACGGGAAGAAGAGGGATGCTTCCTTACCCAGCAGCGCAGCGACGCGGCGTTCCAACCGGTCGGCTGTCGGATCCTTACCGAGTACGTCATCGTCTACTTCGGCCTCTGCCATGGCGCGGCGCATGCCCGGCGAAGGGCGGGTGACCGTGTCGGATCGGAGATCGACGATCCCGTCGTTCATCGGTGAAGCTCCCTCAGGCCAGCGCGCCGCCGCAGGATGAGCAGAATTTGGCGCCATCCTTCGCCGGGGCTCCACAGCCGGGACAGGCGTGCAAATCGACCGACTCGCCGAGCTCGTCACGGGCGGCGAGCGCCTGGCGCGCGTACCGTGCCCGGAGGGTCGCGTAGTCCTCGTCGGAGACCTTGTTCGTCTGGTACTCGAACTCGAGCTCGCGAAGGGCAGCGATCGCCGCTTCCTTTCTATCGGCTGCCGAGTTGCCGTCCTTCCCTTCACTCCAGTGCCCCTCAATCATCGGCGCGAAGACCACCGCCGCTACGAGAATCGCCATGATCGAACCGAATATGTAGACTGCGTACACCCTTACCTCCGTATGTGAAGAGCCGATCCGTTACCGGGTAACATGCCTCGAACGCGGATCCGAGCGCCATTCCGTAGCCAACTCGAGAGCCCGCGCAACGGCGGCAGCCGGATCGTCGAACCGCTCGATCTCGAATCTCTCGCCCAGCGCGTCTCGCACGCCAACGAGCGGGCGCTCGATCTTCATGCAGTGCGCCGCCTCGTTCACGGTTCCCCAACCTCCAGCCACCGCGATTACCGCTTCGGACGCTCGGACCACCAGGAAGTTCCGAGCCTCGCCGATTCCCGTGGGGAGGGGGATCGAGACTCCGTCCGCCGCGGCCGCCGGATCGTCGCCGGGAAGGATCCCGAGGACCTCACCACCCTCCCGGCAGGCACCCTCGGCCGCCGCGGCCATCACGCCACCACCTCCCCCGCACACCAGGAGCGCCTCTGCTCGAGCGAGTGCTCGACCCACAGCATGCGCCGTGGCCCATACTTCCGGGTCTGCCCGTGCGGATCCGATGACGCCGATCCTGAGTGGCCGACGCGCGACCGTATCCTGTCCCATGGTATGCGAGGTCACGGATCAGCCTCCTCCGTCATCTTCGATGTGAGCCCAGTGGATAGCTGTCCGCACCGCCCGCCGCCACCCCCTGACGTCTTCCTCCCGGGCTCTCGACCCATGCGGATCAGGTTCGAAGTCGGCCTCGAGGCCCCGGGCTGCCAGGAACTCCTCCGGCTCCGCCCACACACCTGCTTCCAGACCGGCCAGCCCGGCTGCGCCGAGGGCGGTCAGTTCCGTGGCCGCGGGGCGTCGCACCGGCACGCCGAGGACGTCGGCCTGGAACTGCATCAGCCAGTCATTGGCCGAGGCGCCTCCATCCGCTCTCAGCGACCTCAGCTCGAGGTCCGGGTCGGTGGCCATCGCCTGGAGCACGTCCAGGGTCGAGTAGGCCATGGCTTCCAGAGCCGCCCGAACCAGGTGTTCCCGCCGCGAACCCCGTGACAGGCCTACGATCGTCCCACGCGCTTCCGGCTCCCACCAGGGAGTGCCGAGTCCCGTCAGTGCGGGAACGAAATACACTCCGTCGGTCGATCCAACGGAACGGGCCATTTCCTCTGACTCCGCAGCGTATTCCAGGAGTCCGAGCCCATCCCGGAGCCATTGGATCGCGGCCCCGGCGACGAGCACCGAGCCCTCGTAAGCAAAGGCGCGCCCGCCTCGACGGTCGCATGCGGCCGTCGTGAGAACACCCGGCACGTCCGGTCCGCGTTCCGTCCCCGTGTGGAGGAGCAGAAACGAGCCGGTCCCGTACGTGTTCTTCGCATCCCCACGCTCCCAACCACCCTGCCCGAACAGGGCCGCCTGCTGATCACCCGCGACGCCCAGGATCGGCACTTCCGCCCCGACGACTCCCGGATCCGTGACACCGAAGTCTCCCGAGGAAACCCGCACGTCGGGCAGCATGGCCAGCGGAACGCCGAACAGGTCGCACAGCCACGGATCCCAATCGCCCGAGTCGAGCGAATAGAGCATCGTCCGGGACGCGTTGGTGTGGTCCGTGGCGTGTACCCGGCCGCCGGTCAGGCGGAAGATCAGCCAGCTGTCGATGGTGCCGAATGCGAGGTCTCCGGCCGCCGCTTGATCTCGCCACCCCGCGTTGGCGTTCAGAAGCCACTCGAGCTTGGTCCCCGAGAAATACGGATCGAGAACAAGGCCGGTCCGAGACCGGATATCCTGCTCGTGTCCCAGTGCCTTCAGCTCCGCGCAACGACCCGATGTCCGACGATCCTGCCACACGATGGCCGGTGCCAGGGCGCGGCCGCTGGCACGGTCCCACACCACCGTCGTCTCTCTCTGGTTCGTGATCCCGATCGCCGCCCGGCGCTCGGTCGCTGCGCCCGCAGCCTCGAGTGCCTCGGCAGTGGTGTCACGGACGGACGTCCAGATTTCCTCCGCGTCGTGCTCGACCTGGCCAGGCTCCGGGAAGTGCTGACGGAATTCCCGGTACGCCGTGCTGAGAATGCGGCCGGCACGATCGATCACCAGGGCGCGGCTGCCCGTGGTGCCCTGGTCGATCGCGAGGACGAGGTCGCGTGAGTCGCTCACCGGGCCGGGCCATTTCGGTCGGGTCGGATCCACAGGATCAACCTGCCTCCAGACTTCCGTAGGCGTAGCGCAGGCCAAACCGTGCGAGCAGGGAGAGAAGGAGTTGCACGGGCAGGCCCATCACGTTGAAGTACTCACCTTCGATCCGCTGGACCAGGGCCGCTCCAAGTCCCTGGATTCCATAGGCCCCGGCCTTGTCCAGCGGCTCTCCGCTGGCAACGTATTCCTCGCATTCAGCCGCATCAAGCGACCTGAACCACACCCGGGTGACGGCAACGCCCGACTCGATTCGACTGCCGGCCCGGAGCGCGAGCCCCGTGTAGACCTCGTGCCGACGGCCCTGCAGCTTCATCAGCATCCGGATGGCGTCCGCCTCGTCCACGGGCTTTCCGAGAGTTTCCTCGCCGAGCACTACGAGCGTGTCGGCTGCCAGGATCAGGTCGTCCCGATCTCCGGCGGTCGCGGAAGCCTTCTCTACGGCCAGGCGCCGGGCCTCCACTCCCGGATCCTCCCCCGAGCGCAGTTGCTCGTCCACGGCCGGTGGCCGGACCTCATGCTCGAGACCCAGAAGCTCGAGGATCTCCCGGCGACGGGGTGATCCGGACGCCAGAACGAGGCTCATCTCTCGACCACGAGCGTTACGGGTCCGTCGTTCAGGAGCGATACTTCCATCCGGGCGCCGAACTCGCCGGTCGCCACCGGCACGATCCCCCCGCGGCAGATGTCCACGAACTCCTCATACAGGCGCCGCGCCTCGTCCGGTGCGGCGGCGGTCACGAACGAGGGCCGGCGACCGCGGGATACGTCCCCGTAGAGAGTAAACTGCGACACCACCAGGATCTCACCGCCCACCTGCCCCACGTCGAGGTTCATACGCCCATCTGAATCAGCGAAGATCCTGAGTCCCTGCAGCTTCGCCGCCATCCACTCCAACTGCTCCCGTCCATCTTCCCCCATGAAGCCCACGAGCACCAGCAGACCCCTCTCGATCTGCCCGACCGCTTTGCCGTCAACCGAGACGGACGCCCGCGAAACCCGCTGAACAACGGCCCTCATCGTACCTCCGCTTCCAGGTGATCTCCAATTCTGCCCTGATTCGGTGACTATCCCCAACACGTGGATAACTCCCCCGGGTTGCCGAGCGCCACCGTTCGAGCGGTGTGGGGAGTCACAAACTTGTCTTTTCCACAGATTATCAACATCTCATCCACAGTGCAGGTTTTGAAAACTTTCCCCCAACTCGCACTCGGGCGTCGTCCATGGATTGGTACCGGATCGAGCGGCCTCTGGAGTTGGCGCCTGGCGAATCGCGGGCCGGCGAGAAGGTGGGAAGACTGCAACCGAATCGAGAACGCTGGAAGTGACGCTACTGGTTGCTGGATGTACTCAACCCCTGGAGCTCCGAAGAGTCCCAGGGGCTGAGGGAGGATATATTTTCCGCACCGTAGCGTTATTCTTGGTCGGTTGCGCTATCCTTCCAAGAGTCGACGGGTTCTGGTACCGTTTGCCCGGTTAGCTGTGTGGATTCTCTCGCTCACGAGGAACTGAGTCTTCCACGCCGAACAACCCATCGTCGCTTCTCGGTGCAGCGGCCTACCGGATTTCACCGGTGCCTCCTCCGCGGCACGCATTCAGTATACAATAATTTTCTTTTGGGTCAACCCCGAGATGTGATCGAAGGCAGGTTTTTTGAAAAAATCACAACGAATCGCCCCCGTTGAAAAGCGCTTTGGGGATCTAAGTCGAAGGAGCCCGATGTCGGACCCGGTGAAATGTCCCGGTCTTCCGCGTGCCCTCACGCATCGAGCAGTCCGAACCCATCCCGAGCAACGTGCGTGCCGTCAATCACCGTACCCCGCTCGCGGATGACCTCCAGCGTTCGAACGAGGAGTGCGTCCGGGGGCAGGGTCTTTCCGAGGCCTTCCGACGTCCCGACCACGATCAGGGACTGACGGCTTCGCGACATCGCGACGTTGAGAAGGCGCGGGAAATCCGGGTTTCGTCGCTCGTTGAGAAACCAGCTTCCTCCCGGGGGTGCGTCCACCGTGTCCAGTATTACGGCCGCCTTCTCCCTGCCCTGGAATCGGTGTATGGTCGCTACCTCGAGACCTGCCGGGGCTGATCGACCGAGCCGCGAGCGGACCTGTTGGAAGATGCGGCGCGCCTGGAGTCGATAGGGGGTGACGACTCCCACGTCGGACACTCCGAGACGTCCCAGCAGTTCGATCAGCTGGATGAGCACCTCGACGTGGGCAGCGTTCGCCCGGGATCCCTCGGCGCGCTCGACTACAGGTCGAAGCGCCTCGGTGTCAACCAGGACCAGGGGCGGCGTTACGATCGGGCGATCGGCGACCGAGGGTGCATCGGTCAGCCTTCCACCGTAGAACAGGTCGCTGACCAGGGCCCGGATCTGGGGAGCCATCCTGTATTGTTCGGTGAGCATGGCACACAGATCGTCCCGGGGGTCCGGCAGGGGCCGGCCCGCGTCAGGATCGATCGAGCCCGACTGTCGGAAGATGTCACGGCTCAGCCACCGGGCAGCCTCGGTACCGCTGGACATGACGACGGAGGGCAGTTGCTGGAAGTCGCCCACCGCGATGGCACGATCGGTAGCCAGGCAGGCCCCGGCGAACAGGTACGGGAGGGGCGCGGTACTCGCCTCGTCCACGAAGATCGACTGGAAGCGAAGGCCCCACAGGTCGTCCCGCAGCGTCAAGCGGGCAAACGTGGTGAGGACGACGTCCGCCCGCGCGAGGACTCGCGCCCCGGCCCGTTGAAGCTCGGAAGTCAGGTGCCCTACCCTGGTGAGGGTCCCTGGCGAAGCGGCGGCCCGGGCCCGTGCCAGCACCACGCCATATCGCTGCTGGAGAGCACCGGCGGCTGCCCGGGCCCTCCCGATTCCCAGTTCTGACTCGAGCTCGTCCAGCAGGCGGGTCAAGCGGCCGGGATCCCGGCCCTCCCGACGCTGCACCACGGCTTCGATCGACAGGTCGGCGTCCCCGGACGGGCTGTAGGCTGCCCCGACCCGGACGATCCGCCCCTCGGAGACCGCCTCGCGGCCCATCTGACCCACGACTCTCCGCGCCGCCTCATCGACGGCTACGTTCGTGGTGGCAAGAACGAGGACCCGGCCGCCTTCCTCGGCCAGGGCACCGACGGCATGCCCCAACAGGAGGGTCTTGCCCGTCCCCGGGGGGCCCCATACGAGCTGGGTCCGGCTGCCGAGAATCCGCCCGAGGGCCCGGACCTGGCACCCGTTCAGCCCGTCGTGGTGGGAATCGGCGACCTCCCGTGTCCCGGTCTCGGGGAATCGGGCCCCGAACAGACGCATGGCGGTCTCGGTATGGTAGGACGCCGGTCCCGCCTCGATGGCTGCCAGGCGCCCGTCGAGCGCCGCCAGAAGCCACGTCGGATCAAAGGTCAGCTCGGCGGGCCCGGCGAGGCGGCCGAACCAGTCCGAGACGCTCACCCGAAGCACACGGGTCGCCGGATCCCAGCGGATCACGAAACCGAGCCCTTCGCCCCCCTGGCACGCCACTCGGACTGCGTCGTCCACCCGAATGACGTACCTTCCCGGCGGCAGGGTCCAGTCATACATGAACCCTGTCGAATCGGTGTCTACTTCGTGGCCACCGGAAGCCGCGACGGGCTGTCCGATACCCCGACGGGCCAGGTCATCCTGGATCGCGAGGATCTCTTCGTCGATGGCCCGTTGGAAGCCTTCGATGAAGACTTCCAACTCGGCCGGCTCGTTCTCGGCGCTCATGAAGCCCACAAGGTAGGCTGCCGGACGTCTGACGCCACGGGGGCGCCGGCGCCGGTCCAGGATCATCGTCCATCCGTCCGGGAGGGTGCAGGGTGAGCGAAAACGGTTTTCTCGAAGACGCCGCTCGGGCGGCGCACTGGATCGCCTCCTATCGGGAGAACGTGCACGATCTACCGGTGCTCCCCCGGGTGCGGCCGGGAGACGTGGCGGCCGGGCTGCCGGAGGAGCCGCCCGAGAAGCCGGAACCCCTGGAGTCAGTCCTCGCAGACCTCGATGACGTGATCGTCCCGGGCCTTACGCATTGGAACCATCCCGGTTTCTTCGCCTATTTCTGCAGCTCGACCACAGATGCCGGCGTTCTCGCGGAGTTCCTCGCTGCCGAGCTCAACCAGA
The DNA here is from genome assembly GCA_030598525.1 of Gemmatimonadota bacterium. Lineage (GTDB taxonomy): Bacteria > Gemmatimonadota > Gemmatimonadetes > Palauibacterales > Palauibacteraceae > Benthicola. The sequence goes on along the minus strand of JAUVPT010000003.1, from coordinate 5,409 downwards.
ATGCCATGCTGTGGCGTACGTCCCCGGCGGGTACCGAGCTCGAACAGCGGATGGTCGAATGGGTGCGCCGTTTCGTCGGTCTACCGGATGCCTTCGACGGCCTGATCCTGGACACCGCTTCGAGCAGCTCGTTTACGGCCCTCCTCGCCGCTCGTGAACAGGCAGTTCCCGATGTTCGCCAACGAGGTCTCGCCGGCCGCAGTGATGTGGGCCCGTGCGTCCTGTACATCTCGGAGGAGGCGCACAGCTCACTGGACAAGTCGGCGCTGGCTGCCGGCTTCGGGCTCGACCATGTGCGCCATGTACCGGTGGACGAGAGGCTCCGGATGCTCCCGGCCGCGCTCGAGGAGGCCATTTCTGCCGACCGGGCCGCCGGGCTCACTCCGGTGATGGTGTGCGCGACCATCGGTACGACCTCGACCACGAGTGTGGACCCCGTTCGGGAGGTGTCCGAGATCTGCGAGCGAACGGGAGTGTGGCTTCACGTGGACGCCGCGTACGCGGGCCCCGCGGCAGCGCTTCCCGAGAAGCGCGGGGAATTCGAGGGCTGGGAACGCGCAGACTCGATCGTGCTGAACCCCCACAAGTGGATGTCCACGCCAATCGACTGCAGCGTTCTCCTGTTCCGGAACGACGCCGCCATGAGACGGCCTCTCTCGCTGACCCCCGAGTACCTGCGAAGCACCGAGGATGGGCAGAACTTAATGGACATTGGTCTCTCCCTCGGGAGGCGTTTCCGGGCACTCAAGCTGTGGTTCCAGTTCCGCATGGAGGGCGCCGAAGGCATGCGAGCGCGGCTGCGGACCCACATCGCGCTCGCCGACCAGCTGGCTGGGTGGATCGAGGAAGATCCGAGATTCGAAGTCGCCGCCCCTCACCCCTTCTCTCTCGTGGTGTTCCGAGCCGTTCCGCCGGGCGACGCGGATCCGGACGACTGGAACCAGACACTGCTCGAAGCGGTAAACCGTGACGGTCGCGTGTTTCTGTCACACACCACCGTCGATGGTCGCTATGCCATCCGTCTCGCAGTGGGGAGTGCGAGAGGAACGGAACAGGCGGTGCAGGAAGCCTGGAGCCTCCTCACAGGTGAATACGACCGCATGGCGGCAGGTTGAATGCGCGCGAGCCTGACACCTCCGGGTGCGGCATCCAATTGAACGTCGAGAAAGGCATGACATGATCGGTGTCGGCGATCTGGCCCCTGATTTCGTCCTCCCGTCCGACCGCGGCGATGTGGTCCGATTGAGCGAGCTGAGGGGCACACGCGTAGTCCTGTTCTTCTACCCCAAAGACGATACCAGCGGGTGCACGAAAGAGGCGTGCGGATTCCGGGACGCTATGCCGGCGATCGTGGAGCGAAATGCCACGGTGCTCGGCGTCAGCCCGGACCCGGTGCGCTCTCATGAGCGGTTTCGCGACAAGTACGACCTGAACTTCCCCCTGCTGGCGGACGAGGACCACAAGGTCGCCGAGGCGTATGGCGCCTGGGGACTGAAGAAGCTGTACGGCAGGGAGTACCACGGAATCCTCCGCTCCACATTCGTCATCGGGGAGGACGGCCGGATCGAGAAGGCGTACCGGAAAGTCAGACCCGCGGAGCATGCGGAAGAAGTAGTTGCGGAGCTCGACGGATGATCGGCCGCCCGAGCCTTACCGGGCTGCTGGCCCTGGCATTGGCTTCCCTCGCGGCGGCAAGGCACGCCAGCGCGCAGGATGTGAACTCGGCGGATGCGTGGGTGGTCCCCAGCGAACAGTCGGTAATACTCGAGCGTGCGGATCGCGCCCGGTCGAAAGGGGACGAGGATGCTCCGATTCGAATCGTCGAGATCTCGGACTTCGAGTGCCCGTTTTGCGCCCGCTTCTACCAGGAATCCTATCGGGCCATCGACAGCCTGTACGTGCAGACGGGCATCGCGAGATACCTGTGGATCTCGTTTCCTAACTCCACGCACCCGCGCGCCTGGCCCGCTATCGAGGCCGCGTTCTGCGCCGGAGCCGCGGGCCGCTTCTGGGCCATGCACGACGTGCTGTTCGAACGCCGCGAGGAGTGGGTTGAATCTCCGGATCCGAACGCTCTGTTTCGAGCGTATGCGGAGGACATCGGGGTCGACGACGAGTCGTTCGCAGCCTGCCTGCGCAACGACCAGACGGCTCCCCTGCAGGTGCGCGACTACGAGTCCGCGATCACTGCCGGAGTAACCAGCACGCCGTTCTTCGTGGTGGGCGACAGCGTCGCCATCCGCGGGGCTGTTCCGCTGGAGACCTTTCGCTCGGCGATCGACAGCGTGCTCGTGCTCCGCGGGCACGATCCTCCCTGACGCTACCGCTCGCCGGCCGAGAGCCTCTGGAACACGAGCCGCATTCCGTCGATCGCGGCCGCCGCCGTACGGGCTCCATCGTCGAATTTCATGGAGAGTTCGCGCTCTCCGGTCCCGGCCAGGGGAATCTCCAGGGTGAAGTGAACCGAAACGCCGGCGGGTCTGACCTCCGCGGTCCGGTCCGCCCACCCGTCCTCGGATGCATCGAGGGCACCCTCGATGTGGACCTCGACCACGTCACAGACTCCACCGACCTGCTGGGCCATCACGGCCAGGCGTCGGGCCAACGCCTCGTTGGATTCCGGATCCGAACGCCGCTCGTCCATCCAGAGACTGGGCGGAGCGACGTCGAGGGCCAGATATCCCAGGTGCACGTCCGGATGGAACCCGAGGCCCGGAATCTTATCCTCCGGCGTGGGCCCCGCCTCACCGAACGGTTCGTCGTCCGCTTCCCATGACAGATAGGAAAGGAGACCTTCCGGCCCGATGGCGGCCGCCGTCACGGCCACCTCATCGAGCGACAGTTCGACGAGCGCTGAAGGTGCGTGCAGGGCGTCGATGGCGCCCGACTCCATGATGTCCAGTTCTGATTGGTCGTAGGCCAGGCACCGGAAAAACCATGACGAGGGCTCCTGGCGACCCTCGAACTCGTCCCGCACGCCAAGGCCGGCGCCGCGGAGGGCGCTGAGCAGGTTGTACGCGATCTGGTGGCGGGTGAAGTTGGGCAATCGTCCCTCCTAGCGGCCGATCATGATGTGGGCCCACGGAGTGCCGGGCAGCTACTGCTCAAAGTAACCTCCGCAACTCAGCCGGAGGCTGTGGAAGTCCGGGAAAACTCTCCAGGTAGCTGCCGCCGGGAACGAGGATCGAGATCGCCGTGAGAAACAGAATCCTGAAGTAAAGAACGATCGAACGATTCGCGGCGTACCACAACTCCAGGTCGCCCTTGTACGGAGTGATTAGCTCATCGTGAACGTAGTCGAATCCCAATCCCGACCGTTCGAGCAGTCCTTCCTCATCGCGGAATATCAGCGACCCGAGCCCGGTCAACCCCGGTGTCAACGAATCGATAGCCGCTTTCTGCCGTGCATTGTAGAGGTTGTAGTGGACCGCAGCCTGGGGTCTGGGTCCAACGAGGCTCATCTGGCCGAGCCATACGTTGAGAAGCTGCGGCAGCTCGTTGACCTTCCACTTACGCAGGATTCGACCGAATGGCAGAACTCGCGGATCGTCCTTCTGCGTCAGAAAGCCCCCCGCGAGATTCGGTGACTCCTTGAGCATCGTCGCGAACTTGAGGACTCGAAACGGCCTTCCTCCCAGTCCGACCCTCTCCTGAAGATAGAACACTTCATGCTCTCCCGTGAACCGGAGGACGAGCATGACGACAAGGAACAGAGGCGCGAGCACGGCCAGTGCGATCGTCGACGCAACGAAATCAACCAGTCGGATCATGACTACATCTTGTCATCGAGGTACTTGCCCGTTTCCCGGTGCGCAAACTGCGGGAGCACGGAATGGAAGAGTTCCAGAATCTCGGCCCTTGACCATTGGCCCCGCCGGATCAGGCTCCGAGCCTCGCTGAGAAAGCGCTGAAGTCGCTCGGGGTCACACGATGCCGTATTCCTGACCACACCCAGGGCTGAGAATCGCTCCCAATCGACTTGCTCGCCCTCGACATAGAACTCTTCGTAGTCCTTTTCTCCGGTCGTATCACTCTCAAAGAAGTAGCACGGCCATTTTCCCTCAGCGCTCAACTCATCGACTCTGGCTCGAGCCTCGTCTTCCGTACTGCACACGTACGGCTCGAGTCCTCGCCAGCGAAGGTAGCGCTCGGCTATGGATGAGAATGTCACGAGGTTGAGCTCGCTGCTCAGCTTGGGGAAGAAGATCTCACCGTTGCCCCCCAGAATGCAGCTGAGCAGGCACAATTCCCCGGACTCTTTGGCGCTGACGAAGTAGCGTCGTACGTCGTTGGGAGCTGACAGCGGCTGCCGTTTGGTTATGCGCTGGCCGAAGCCGTGCAGAAGACTGCCGTCCGAGAACGCCACGTTGGCAAAACGAGCCGTTGATATGGGCAGGTCGGCTCCTGTCGCCACCAGCAACATCTCCATCACCCGTTTTGACGCCCCCATCATATTGGCCGGATTCGCAGCCTTGTCAGACGAGACGGCGAAGTACTTCCCCACCCCCGCTGCACTCGCCATGCGCAGGCACTCGTCGACGTTCAGAATATTTACTTCGATCATGCGCATCAGCGTGAACGGGTCTTTCTCGCTGCGCACGTGCTTGAGGGCCGAGAGGTTGAGGACATAGTCATACGGCCCCATGGATTGAAACAGAGACTCGAATATTGAGCTTCCGGCATCGACAGCGAACGTACGGAAGTCTCCGTCCATGTATCCGACTGAGCTCCGGATATCCCGCACCAGCTCGACCAGGTTGTTCTCGCTCAGATCCACCACGTGGAGCGATCGGGGGCTGCGCGAGAACAGCTCCTTGACGACGGCCTGACCTATGGAGCCCGCTCCCCCAATGACGAGGAATCGACCATCACGCACGGCTGCCTCAAGCTCCTCCTCATGCGCCTCCAGATCGGCCGACAGAAGATCGCGCTGCCGACCGACGAGTGCCAGGATTTCGTCCATGCCTCAGCCAACCTCCCTGATCGAGTCTGCGAGCGCCTCGCATACCATATCCACTTTGTCCGTGCCCATCGTCGGATACAACGGAAGCGTCAACTCCCGCTTCGCTATCTCGGTGGCCAGCGGCGTCGCCGACGGATCCTCGGCGGAATAGGCCTGGAACCCCGGGATCGTGGGATAGTGGATGCTGGCCTGTATGCCTCGCGTGCGCAGCGCGCCGATGACGGAATCGCGATTCAGTCTCTCGTCAAGTAGCACCGGGTAGATGTGGTACGTATTGACACCAGGCTTGTAGTCGCGGAACGGATGTTGGAGGCCCTTCACCTCCTCGAGTAGCGAGTCGTAGTACGTTGTCAGCTCTGCACGCAGTAGATTGGCGGCCCGCAGCTTCTTCAACTGAACCAGACCCAGGGCGGCCCGTATTTCATCGATTCGGTAGTTAAGACCGG
>JAUVPT010000324.1 GCA_030598525.1 Gemmatimonadota bacterium | reverse complement strand
TCACCGGGTGGAGCGGGTTCCCTGTTATCTCGACCAACCGGCCATCCACGACGCGGCCACGAATCCCGCACCGCGCCGGACAGACAAGGCAGGCGGACGTGATCCGATCCTCCAGCCCCGGCTCCCATCCGGTCTCGTCCTGATCCGGCGCCGTCCAGAAGACAGCCTGTGGCCTGGAGAGGGCGAGCGCCGCGCCGGCCACTCCGGCCGTCAAGACGAACTCGCGCCGGGTCGGACTCATGGGTGCGTATTCTCCTTCAGCGGTGGCAGGCGTTGCAGTCCAGCGTCTGCCCGCGCTCGCGGTGGCAATCCATACAGGAGTCCATGGAGACCCTGACGAGCGCTCGGGCGGGCGGGCGTTCCGTCTCGGCGATCTGGCCGTGGCATATCGCGCATTCCAGCTCGGCGATTCCCACGTGTCGGCGGTGCGTGTAGAACACGTGGTCTGGAAGGCGGAACAGCTTGTTGAAGCGCAGCGGGTCACCTGCCTCGAGGAGCTCGGTCACCCTGGCCGCCTCAGCCGAGTCTCCCTGTGGCGCTCGATGACACATCGAGCACGTCCCGGCGTCAGGCAGGCCTGCGTGCGCTCCGGTGCGCACATACTTGTGGCAGAAATCACACGCCAGTCCCAGATCGCTGGTGTGCTTCAGGTGGTTGAACGCGATCGGCTGCGGTACTGCGGGACCTCGCCTGACGGTCACGAGAACGGCGAGGACCGCCAGGAGCACCATGCTCGCGAGAAGAATGAGGAATCGAAGGCGCCGGCTGCTCGGAATGCGGCCTCTGTTCACTCTGTCACCTTCGTGGAAGTCCCATCTTCGGGCTCTGGGTCCAATCTGGCGCCGGGCCGGTGAGCTACTCGGTGACCTCGACTCCGCTAAGCGTGCGAGTGTAAGTGGCGACCGCCTGGAGCTCCTCTCGCGTCAGCATCGACCCGAATCCGGGCATTGTGCCGCTGCCTCCGGAAAGGATCTCAAGCAGGCGTTCGTCGGTAAGCTGCTGCATTCGTTCCGCGTCGGTCAGGTCCGTCGGGGGCGGGTCGAAACCCGAGGCGGCGGGCCCGTCGCCCTGTCCCTCTGCTCCGTGGCAGGCGACGCAGTACTTCCGGTAGAGCTCGGCACCGTCTGTCATCGCAGCTACTACGGCGCCCGACCACTCGGCTCTCGGGACCGGAGGCGTCGTGAAGGTTCGGGGGCCGGCTTGCCGGCTGCTCGCGATCAGGCCGGTAGAAAGGACACCCGCCACGATCAGTAAGGCCTTTCCCAATCCAATGCCATCCAGGAACATCGATCGGCTCCTTGCTGGACCAGTCACCTATGTCGCGCAGGAGGAGGCTCGGGGCTTCGTATTCGTAAGAGCACGCCACGTACCACATGGGGATCGGCCGTTCAAACGGCTGTTCCGAAAGAGCTTACGGCTTCACACAAGCTGAATGGGGGCATCCCGGGTGGGGGATGTGCCGCAGTGGATTGGGTTATTTGCCCCGATTCAATCTGGTCAAGTGAGCCTTGGCCACCGTAAACTGTTACGAAGGGCCGACTCGGCGGCCGGCATCCTTCTTGCCGCAGTCTTCCCTGTATCCGGCCCTGAGCCGGGGTCGCGGAGACCCAGATGCTCTGGAAGCACAAGCCAGTCAGGATTCTTAGTTGGCATCCATTGCGTGGAGGCTTGGGTCGGAGGATTCTCGTCTGGTTCCTCGTCCTGTCCCTGCTGCCGCTCTTTCTATCCAACTCTGTGGGTTATTGGGTCAGCCACAGGATCATCGAGGAGCACGTGCGGCGGTACCTGCAGGCCCTGGTGGAGGTCCAGGCAGATCACGTGGCGCACCAGGTCGAGCTGCACCAGCTCAGTCTGGCGGGGATGGTCGCGTACAGCCGGTTCCTGGAGGCGAACATCCCTGCGGCTTCGGCAGCCGTCGAATCCGGCCGAATGCAGGACCCGGCGGTCACGGCCCTCGGTTCCTATCTGACCCGCACGCACGACCGGATGTCTTCACTATCGGAGCTGTACGTGCTGGACGAGACCGGGCGGGTGGTAGGCGGAACCAGGCGCGAGCGCGTCGGGTCCGATCTGTCGGAGACCCGTCTGTACTCGGCTGCCACGGAAGGTCGTTTCTTCGTGGGAGAGTGGGAAGACGAGGATGGCACCGTTCGATCCGTGTTCCACCTGGCGACGCCGATTCAGGGCGCTCGGGGCCAGGTGCTGGGTGTCCTTGGAGCGACGGTCAGGCCGGATGAGCAACCGGAGTTCCTGAATCTGGCTGAGCACATGGCAGGGCACGTGGAGTCGTTCATCCTCTGCTCCGCGGGGCGACCGCTCTTCGTCTCACACCCTCACGCACCGGTGGATTACAGCCAGCGTATGCCGTCACCGCTGGTGGACCTGCCTCCCGGCTCATCGGCGAGGTACGTCAACTACGCGGGAGTGGACGTTATCGGATTCTCCCTGCCGATTCGGGGCATTCCGTGGCTGTATATCGCCGAGCTGCCGGTTCGCACTGCGTTTGGCCAGCTCCGCAGCCTTCGCCTCCTCTCCGCCGCGCTGGAGGGTGTCTTCGCGCTGATGCTCGTCGGAATCGTCTGGCTCGTGGCGGGATCGATCGTTTCGCCGCTGCGACGCCTCGTGTCCGCCGCCGAGCGGATTCGGAGCGGGGATCTCGACGCCAACGTTCGCGTGGACAGCGATGACGAGCTCGGCGAGCTGAGCGATACGTTCAATCAGATGGCGCAGGGGCTTCGGGAGTCCGCCTCCG
>JAUVPT010000257.1 GCA_030598525.1 Gemmatimonadota bacterium | reverse complement strand
GAATCCGGCAGATCGTGCGGTTTGTCGCTGTGTTTGGGGTTTCTTGCCCCAGATCGGATCCCCAGATATACGCCTGATAAGCGTGAGGTCGGTGGTTCAAAATCCACCCGGGCCCATCGTTGGAAATCATTAAGCCGCCTATCGTCTCACCCCGCCGAGACACGTGGGGTCGCCGGCCGGGCGATCGATTGCGGAGGTGGCGGAATCTGGACATCGGGTGGGAGCGTCATGGCGACGATCTCCTCGCCGGTCGTCTCCATGTCGCCGATCTGCATCCGAGGATTGAGCTCGAACAGACTGAAGTGCACGCCCGTGGCGATCAGGAGGCAGGTTACGGTGAGATCGCGGTTATGTCGTTGGAAACGATCATTGGCCGTTTCCAACTGCTTTCGAGTCTTCTTCTCTTCGCGGGTCAGCTCTCTCCGGTTCCTCATGGGTCCTCCTCCCCGGCGTCAGTGACGGCTGCCGGGTCCGACTCCGATCTATTCCTTCATGGACCGCCTCAATCATTAAGTGCCGAGTCGGATGGGGGAGGTTCCGCGAGTGGGAACCTGAAAACCCCGACTTAGCACTCATCCGTACAGGGGACCCACTGACAACCGGAGGCAACCAGAATGCAGGCCGTGGAAAGTCCTCAAATGGTCGAGTCGGTTTCTGCGGGTCCGGTACCCGTTCGGAAGAGTCGAGCAGATCTTCGCGTCCGTTACGCGGAAACGGACCAGATGGGAAAAGCGCACCACATGCAGTACCTGTCATGGTTCGAGCTCGGGCGCATCGAACTCCTGCGAGCCAATGGAATCTCATACGCTGAGCTCGAGCGAGCGGGTGTGCAGTTCCGGGTTACCAGGGCCGAGATCGAATACCGGCAGTCGGTAGGCTACGACGAGGAGGTACAGATATGGACTGAGATTGGAGTGCTGGGAAGCTGCGCGGTCACGTTCTCGCACGAGGCACGACGCGCGGTCGATGATGGACTCCTCGCGCGAGGGCTTACCGTCGTGGCGTGTACGGACCGCGATGGTACGGTGCGCAGTATCCCGGGCGATGTCGTCAGGTCACTCGTCGGCTGAACGTCACGGCAGGGGGTTTCGGGAAACCCCGAGAGCACTATGTTCTGCGGACCTGTCCGGCGGCATCCGCCACGCCGGCAAACGATTACCGGAGGCCGTGGGACTCGCCGCCAATGACCCGCTTCCCGACTTTGTTCGTTCTGCTGTTGACCACGCTGGTCAGCCCGGCCTACGCGCCTCAGGCCACGTCGCAGGTCCGGGCAGTTCTCTTCTTCTCTCCGTCGTGTCCCCACTGCCATACGGTCATCTCGGAGGGGCTGCCGCCGCTCGTGGAGAGGTTCGGCGAGTCGCTGGTCATAGCGGCGATCAACACCCAGTCGCTCGAGGGACAACGGCTCTTCCGGGCGGCGGGAGACCTGTATGGTATTCCGCCGGAGCAGCTGGGGGTGCCCATGCTGGCGGTCGCGGATCGGGCCCTGGTCGGCTCCTTTGACATCCCGGATCAGCTACCCGGGATCGTGGAGGATGGGCTCGCGTCGGGAGGCATTCCGTGGCCCGAGATCGACGGTCTCGTTGCGGCGCTGGTCGCCTCTGGAGTCGAAGTAGCTGAACCGCCCGGGGTGGAGGAGTTGGTAGCGGAGGAAGAACGGGTAGCGGCGGAAGATCCGCTGCCGGCGGCGGAAGTCGAGTTCGAGGATCCCTCCGCGGTGAGCATTCCGGCGCCGACTCAGCTGGCGACCGACGACGTGGAGCTCGAAGACCCCTCCGTGGCGGCCCGCGGCGGGCCGATCGTCGAGCCACCGGGACGTGTCGAGGTCGATGCTCCGGTCACCCCCACCGACCGGGTGACGGCGCCGGAACTCACCGAGGCCGAGACGACTCTTGCGATTCCCGACGTCGATCCCCGCGGGGCCATCATGGATCTCGCCGGGGCGGAGTCGCGAACGGCCAACCTGACTCCGTGGCAGAAGTTCGATCAGGATCGAACGGGCAACTCGATCGCCCTCGTCGTCCTGATCGGGATGATCATCTCCGTCCTGGCGGTCCTGGTCGTGGTGATCCGGCGCTCAGATGCTCCTCATTGGCCGGGCTGGGTCGTGGCGGTGATCATTGTGACCGGCCTCGTCGTCGCGGCCTATCTCAGCTACGTCGAGGTGACCTATGCCGAGGCGATCTGCGGTCCCGTGGGTGACTGCAACACCGTGCAGCAGAGTTCCTATGCCCGGTTGTTCGGGATCCTCCCCATAGGTGTACTGGGTTTCTACGGATACACGGTCCTGGGTCTCGGCTGGCTGCTCCGCGATCGCGGTCCTGTTCGGTGGAACACGATCCTCGCCACCGCATTGTGGCTCGGAGCGCTCCTGGGGACATTCTTCTCGATCTATCTCACGGTGCTCGAGCCCTTCGTGATCGGGGCAACGTGCATGTGGTGCATCACGTCGGCGGTGCTGATGACGCTCTTGTTGTGGGCCTCGACGCCCGCGGCCGTCGACGCGTGGAGGAAGCCGGCACGGATATGAGCTGGCTGGCGCAGCCCGTCACGAGGGGTCGGACACGTCGCTGCGAGCCACGATAAGACGTACCGACAGGGGCACGGTGAGGTAGAGAAGAACCGCCACCAGCACGACGGCGCGGAAGCCGGCGTGGACCGCCACCAGGGTCGCCACCGTCGCTCCAATCACCGATGCTGCGCCATTCACGCCCCACGCCCAGGCCACCATCCCGCGGCTACGGTCCGAGACTACCTGAAGACAGGTGGGAAACGGGATCCCCATCAGGAATGCGAGAGGCGACAGGATGGCTACGCTCACCGCCACGCGCCCGGCGGCCGGCCACCCGGCCAGCGCCCTGAACAGGGACGGCAGCACGGCAAGATAGATGGCTGCTAGAGCCGCCAGCAGGAGCACGACGATCACCACGCGCCGCACCGGGTGACTTCTCCTCCGATCCGCGTACAGACTGCCGAGTCCCGCGAAGAGAAGGAAGGTAGCGAGAACGACCGACACGGCGTACACGGGGTGGTGCAGGAACAGCAACAGCTTCTGGATGAACGCGATCTCGAGGAACATGAAGGCCACGCCCAGGCCCGCGAAGCACGTCACCAGGGAAATCCGGCCGGCCAGCGCCCCTTGACCCCGCCGGAACAGGGCGAGGGGCAGCAGCACCAGCAGCAAGGCCGCCGCGAGGGCCTGAGCGACAGTGGCCGCGAGGACCAGGTAGCCCCACTCGACGTAGTTCACCCAGTCCCTGCCCGCCGACGACACGAGCGCGGGCAGGCTCCGCCAGCGGAAGAAGCGGAAGAAGTAAGGGCGATCGTCGGTCGCCGGACGAACGTGGAACGGGTAGTTGCGGAAGAAGCCCTCGGCATCTGCCGAGAGGATCGCCCTGGCGCTGATGTAGTAAGTCGCCTCATCGAGAACGGTGAACCTGTTCGTCTCGCTCGCTTCGAGGCCCGGCAGCCAGCTCACGTCGAACCCGCGCGATTCGGCGAACCTGCGGATCGCGGCCGTACGCGAAGCGTCGAGCGGAGCACGGGAGATGACGAGAGTCGCCGTGTTCCAGGAGCGGATGAGGGCGAGATGCTCACCTGGATCTTCGATTCCGGCCACCCGGGCTGCCTCGACCGCCGTGGCGAACAG
>JAUVPT010000070.1 GCA_030598525.1 Gemmatimonadota bacterium | reverse complement strand
GTTCGGGCCGCTTTTCGCGAGCCATCTTCTTAGTCATGTCTTGCCGCAACGCCTTTCTGTATGGACAACGCTTGCAGAGGTGTCAGGACGTGTAAACTGTTGTCCAGTCACCAGTTACGGACATTCCGGTCATTCTCCCGCGAACCGTGGCGCCGCTACACCCGTCTGGGCCCTCGTCGCCCCGCCGGGAGAAGCACGAGAAACTAGGGGAAGTGTTGCGGGTCAGTCAATGCGAGCCTCCCCGCATGACCCTGCGATGCACCCAGACGTACACAGAGATGATGAGGATAAGACTGCCGAAGATCCACCCGAGGTTGTCTCGGATCAGGGCCTCGCCGGCGGGTACCAGCTCCTCATAGCTCATTTCGCGAGTCCCCTTCCCCAGCGCGAATCCTGCCAGCCCCAATATGACCACCCATATCCCTGCTCCGAGTCCGGTGAATAGAGCGAACCGCCCGAAACGCATCTGCGAGAGACCCGCTGGAATGGAGATGAGCTGCCGGATAGCAGGGATCAGGCGGCAGACGAAGGTCGTGATCTCACCATGACGTCTGAACAACTCCTCGGCGCGCTCGAGGCTCGGCGCGGAGAGGAAGAAGTAGCGCCCATACCGATAAAGAAAGGGCCGTCCAAGCCTGAACGAGAGTCCGTAGTTGACGAACGCCCCGGCGAGTGAGCCCAGGATGCCCGCGATCACAGCCACGACTAGTCCCGCCACGGGATCCGGGGGGAGGAACTCCCCGCGTGCCGCCATGAATCCGGCGGGAATCATGACGACTTCCGACGGAAACGGTATGAATGAACTCTCGATCGCCATCAGGACGAGCACGATCAGCGGGCCCCAGGTTCGACCGAGTTGGGCGCCGAGCTGTATGTATTCGATCAGGATTTCGGTCATCGGCCATGCCCGGAGGAAGTCATCACCGGTATCACCATCCCTCTTCGCCTGTCAATGGCACGAAGCGGGCGCTGTCCACAGTCTCCTCACTCAACTGGCCGTCGGTCTCGAGGGTGACGCGGACAAGGTGCTGCCCGGAATCGTCGCCCACCGGGATGATCAGCCGACCGCCCGGGACGAGTTGTGCAACGAGGGGCTGTGGTACCCGTGGGGCCGCCGCCCCGCACAGGATGACATCGTAGGGAGCGTTTTCGGGCCAACCGGCGCTCCCGTCCCCGGACCGCGTGGTCACGTTATCGAGGCCCAGGTCCCGCAATCGGGCTTCGGCGAGATCCGCAAGTTCCTGTACCGTCTCCACGGAAAACACGTGGGCTGCGAGCTGGCTAAGGAGTGCCGTCTGATATCCTGAGCCCGTTCCTATCTCGAGCACCTTTTCCTCTCCCGTCAGACCTGCCAACCCCAGGTGCAACGCGTGAGCCCCGGGCCGGGAGATGGTCTGCCCATGGCCCAGCGGGAGGGCGACATCGTCATACGACCGGTGGCGAACCGCGTCCGGAACGAACATGTGCCTGGGGATGGCGTCAAAGGCATGCAGGATGGCGAGGTCATTGACTCCGCTCGCCTGGAGGCCTTCGATCAGGCGTCGCCGGTCGCGCCAGTAGGCGGGATCTATCCTCCCTGCATCCAAGAGCGGACCTCGCTGATCAGGCGGTAGTTGGTTAGGTCGAGGTGAAGCGGCGTGATCGACACGTAGCCGGCCTGCACCGCTCGGAAGTCGGAGTCGTCCCGGCCGGTCCAGCTCGACACGCCCCCACCGATCCAGAAATACTCTCGGCCCGATGGGTCCTCGCGCCGGGTGAGCGAGTCCGAATATACCCGCCGTCCGAGGGTCGTTACCCGAATCCCCTTCATCTCGTCCACCGGGATGTCGGGAAGGTTCACGTTGAAGAACGTCTCATCCGGGAAGTCCTCCCGGCGGATCAGCCTGCCGACCAGGTCGGTGAGGACCTCTGCATAGCCCGGAATCCGATCCGACGCCCGACTCGAATAGGAAATGGCGATCGCCGGGATCCCGAGAATCGTGCCCTCCATAGCTGCCGCCACCGTGCCCGAGTAGAGAACATCTTCGCCCATGTTGGGGCCATGGTTGACGCCGGACAGAACAAAATCGGGAGGAGTCTCCAGGAGCTGGTTGATGCCGATGAGGACGCAATCGGTCGGAGTGCCGTCGATTACGTGATGCCCATCGGGAGTGCGTGTGGCCCGGAGCGGTCTATGAACCGTGAGAGAGTGACTCGTGGCACTCTGCTCACGGTCCGGCGCCACGACCCGTACCTCGCCCAGCCTCGAGGCGATGTCGATGAGGGTCTTGAGGCCAATAGCGTGGATGCCATCGTCGTTGGTGCAGAGAATCGTCGGGCGGTCCACGGAAGCGGGCTGGCTGTCTTCGCTATCCGCGGTCATTCGCCGAGCGTCAACAGGTCCAGGAGGCCGTCGGCCTCGCGTCTCAGGTCTCTGACCGTCTCCCGGTCCCACGCCACTCGGGCTGCCCTCGTCAGCTTCCCTTCTTTGCGCAGCTGATCAAGCTTGTGACGGGCGCCGTCGATCGTGTACTTCTCGGCATACAGGAGATGCCGGAGCAAGTGCACCAGCTTGATTTCCTTCCGCCGGTAGACGCGGTTGCCGGCACGGTTCTTGGCCGGCCTCAGCGCCGGAAACTGGGTCTCCCAATAGCGCAGCACGTGCGGTTTCAGTCCGGTGAGCTCGCACACCTCACCAATCGAGTAGTACTCCTTCGGGGCGATGCGGTCTTCCACCGAACTCAACTCCAGCGCTCGGGCTTGGGCTCTCTAGACATCAGGAGGGCAAGCGCCCGCCTTGGGTCCACGCTTTCGTACAGAATGGAGTATACGGCCCCCATGATGGGCATTTCCACCCCCTGGCGTCCGGCCAGGTCCCTGGCAGCCTCGGTGGTGCGCACTCCCTCGGCGACTGCAGTCATGCCGGCAAGCACGTCGTCCAGGCATTCTCCGCGCCCGATGGCGAGGCCCACCGTGCGATTCCGGCTCAGGTCGCCGGTGCATGTCAGGATAAGATCGCCGACTCCAGCCAGTCCTGCGAGCGTTGCCCCCTCGCCCCCCAGGCACTCCGCCAGGCGGCCGATTTCGGCGAGGCCCCTTGTCATGAGCGCCGCTCGGGCGTTGGTCCCGAGGCCAAGTCCATCACTGATTCCGGCCGCCAGGGCGATCACGTTCTTCAGCGCTCCGCCGAGCTCCGTGCCGATGAGGTCCGACTGCGTATACAGGCGAAAGTGATCGTTCTGGAACAGGCCCTGGACTCGCTGCGCATTCCGTTCGTTGCTCGACGCCAGGGTCACCGCCGTCGGAAGCCGGCGGGCGAGTTCCGCCGCGAAGCTGGGTCCGGACAGGACCACACAGCCCCCCGCCGTCTCATCCCCGAGTACCTCAAGCAGCACTTCGCTCATCCGCAGGTCTGTGTGGATCTCGATGCCTTTCGACGCGCTCACGATCAACGGGTGGATTCCGGCCATATGCGAGCCCGCCTCCTGCATGACGGACCGGACCACGTGCGAGGGACTGACGGACACGACCACGGTAGCGCCGTCCAGGGACTCCGCCATGTCGGCCGTCGATTCCAGGGAAGGCGCCAGTTCGACATCCGGCAGGTACTTGTCGTTCCGCTGATTCACCCTGACGTCCTCAGCGACCGCCGCCTCGTAGGCCCAGAGTCGTGTGGGATGCCCGTTCGAGGCCAGCACGTTGGCCAGCGCCGTGCCCCAACTGCCGGCGCCGAGGACGGCTATCCGGTCATTCTCCACGCTCACCCTCTTCCCGAAGAATCTGACGCCTCTGGATTCCGGCCGAACCGGTTCTCTTCCCCGCGGGCCAATTTCCCGAGGTTGTCGCGATGAGTCCACCAGACGAACATCGCGATGGCCGCACAGAACAGCACTGTGGAGGTCGCCTCGTCCGTTAACCAGGCCGAAAGGGGGACAAGGGAGGCAGCGGAGATGGAAGCCACGGATACGATGCGAGTGATCGAGACGACCCCGATCCAGACGAGGAGGCCGATCAGGGCTGACGTGGGTGCGAGAGCGACCAGGACTCCGGCGCCTGTCGCAACGCCCTTGCCGCCGCGGAAACTCATGAAGACGGACCACACGTGCCCGGTGATCGCCGCCAGGCCGTAGAGAAGCGCCAGGTCACCGAGTGCGGCGCCGTCCCAGGACGGGAAGAAGTAGGCGGGAATGACACCCTTGGCGACATCCACGAGCACGACGGGCACCCCGGCGGCCAGGCCCATAACGCGGTAGGCGTTGGTTCCACCCAGGTTGCCGCTTCCGTGCTCACGAAGGTCGATGCCATGCAGGCGCCCCACGAGGTAGCTCGTGGGAATGGAGCCCATCAGATACGCGGCCAGGACCAGCAGGAGGACCGTCACAGGGCCTTCACCCGTCTCGGCGTATCGTCACGGGTCGCGGTCCCCCTCGCGCCGTTGGCGGGCGGAAATCCTGAGGGGCGATCCCACGAAACCCCACTCCCTCCGGAACCCGTTCGACACGTAGCGGACATAGGACGTCTTCAGATCCTTGGGACGGTTCGACCACAGGACGAAAACAGGTGGTTCGACATCCACCTGAGCGCCGTAGTATATCCTGACATCGCCTCGTGCGCCCTGCGGAGGCTGCTTGCGGCCTATGAGACTCCGGAGTACGCGATTCACTTCGGACGTCGGTATCCTGCGGGATCGCTCACGCTGTACTTCCCGCGCCAGTTCGATGACCCTCTGCACCCGTTTTCCGGACAGAGCCGAGGTGGTGACGATCGGTACCCACCTCAAGTAGTGGGCCCTCTCGCGAAGCTCCTTTTCGAACATGGAGAGCGCGTCGGGGCCCCGGTCGTCGATCAAGTCCCACTTGTTCGCCACAAGCACGAGCCCCCGTCCCGCGTCCCACGCTTCCTCTCCGATGCGAAAGTCCTGATTCGTCACCCCGGCGGCGCAATCGACCACCAGCAGACAGACATCCGACCGCTGGATGGCAGATGTGGCGCGCAGCCGACTGTAGAATTCGATGTCGTCGTCGACGCGCGAACGACGACGCAGGCCGGCCGTATCGATAAGACAGACCCTCTCGTCCTCGAAGTCCAGGTAGGTATCGATCGCGTCTCGGGTGGTTCCTGCCTCATCGTGCACCAGGACTCGGTCCTCCCCGAGCAGGCGATTGACGAAGCTCGATTTTCCGACGTTGGGCTTTCCGATCACGGCCAACCTGAGACTGACGGGCGTACTTTCGGTCTCCTCCGGAACGGGTAGCGCCGCGACCACCCGATCCAGCAGGTCACCACTTCCCCTCCCGCTGAGAGCCGAGACAGGCACGGGCTCCCCCAGGCCGAGAGAATGAAACTCGTGTTGCGCCACGGCCCCGGCCGGCTCGTCCAGCTTGTTGACGGCCAGGACCACGGGGCGTCCGGATCGACGGAGAAGATCTGCGACGTGTTCGTCGACCGGGTGTATGCCGGCACGCCCATCCGTGACCAGCACGATGGCCTGGGACCGTTCGATGGCCGCGAGGACCTGCACTCGCACCTCGCGGTCGAGCGGTCGTTCGGAGACGTCGCTGATCCCTCCGGTATCCACCAGCAGGAAGTCTCTTCCCGACCACTCAGCCTCGGCGAACTGGCGGTCTCGAGTGACCCCGCTGCGTTCGGCTACAATGGCGATCCGACGGCCCAGGATGCGATTGAACAACGTGGACTTGCCCACGTTGGGCCGACCCACGATCGCAACGGTCGGAAGGCCTACAGTGCCAGCAGCGTGTCCGTCACGTGCTCCGATGGGCATATCCTCAACTTGGGAAAGTCCCGTCTCAACTCGGAGAGGGACAGGTCGTCTAGAAACAGGTCCTGGTCGTTCAGAGCGGTCCGACTGAAGAGAGCCAGGTCGAAGTCGCGATACGAATCAAGCGCCCGGGCATGATCGACGCCGGCCAACAGACCGGCTGTCGTGACCATCGGGCCGTAGAGAGAGTTGTGGGCGGCCACCGTTGTGACCGCCGCTCCGGTGGAGGCCGAGACTTCGTCAGCCAGGTCGGCCAGGTACGGCCTCATCGCTGTCCCCGTCAAGAGCACGACCTTCTTTCCTTCCAGGGACGGAAGGTCATCGAGGTCTGAGCGGACCGCTGACGTAAGAGCTGATACGGCTCCAACGCCGTTCGCAACAAGCTCGTGGTCGTCGAAATAGCCTGGATCCGGTAGCTCGCGACCCGCTTGCAGGAACATCTCGTCAGCCGCGTAGCACCATGCGCGACCCCGCTCCTCCAGGGCGCGCTCCCGAATCGAGTCCACCATCGCGAGGGCTCGGGCGCACTCTTCGACACTCAGGGTCCGGACACCCCGATCGGAGTTGAACTCAGTCAGCCCGACCGGCACGATCGAAAGCGACATAATCTGGTCTTCGCGCGCGTACAGGTCCGTAATCGTACGCTCGAGGACCTTGCCGTCATTGATCCCGGGGCACAGCACGACCTGAGCGTTCACCTGGATCGAACCCGACTGGAGTCGGTCCAGGTGCTCTCCGATCCGCGCCGCTTTCGGGTTGATGAGCATGCGAAGCCGGGCCTCGGGGTCCGTTGCGTGAACGCTCACATACAACGGGCTGAGACGCTGTTCGAAGATACGTTCCCAGTCGTCATCCCGGAGGTTGGTAAGCGTTACGTAGTGACCGAACATGAATGAGAGACGATAGTCGTCGTCCTTGACGTACAGCGGCTGCCTCAACCGGCTCGCCTTGGGGTTTCCCTTCACGAAGCAGAACGGACACGCGTTGGTGCAGCGGCGTACCTTGTCCGCCTCCGGAATCAGTCCCAGAGGCTCGTCCGGGTGTTTCTCGATCTCGTAGACGACCGACTGTCCGGATGGCAGGCGCGTCTCCAGACGGACCTCCGCGTCGGCTTCGTAGAAGCGAAGGTCGAGGGAATCGCGAAGATCCCGTCCGTTGATCGAGATGAGCGCTGCACCGGGAGGTATCTCCAGGTCGGCGCCGATCGAGTTACGCCTTACCCGCGCGACGCGGACCATTCAGTGTTCCCTGCACAGGACATGGGTGTCGAAGTTGCCGGCGCAATATACCTGCGCCGAGCAGTGCTTCCAACTGGGGACGCAGGGCTGTAGATGACAAAACGGGCGGGAATCCGAAATCGAATCCCCGCCCGCCTCTCGACGAATCTCTGACTCAGGAGTCGGCGGAAGAACCGTCTTGGTTGTACTGGAAGCCTGATACGGCATCTTCGATCTGGAACTGAAGGAGGAACGAACTCGCCTCTCCAGCCGCCGGAAGAGTGATCAGCAGCTCTTCACTTGCAATGATCTCTCCACCCTCACCCAGTAGATCGATCGGCACGGTGACTTCCAGGCCGGCGGTAGCGCTCTTGTTCATCACCTGGCCTTCAACGCTGTACACGTTTTCGGAGACGGAGGTCAGCTGGGAACGCAGGAACTCGAACTCCAGGGCATCTCTCCGCTCAAGCACGGCCAGTGCCGCATCGGCGTCCTGTAGCTCTCGGTGGGCGTTGGCCAGGAGGT
>JAUVPT010000225.1 GCA_030598525.1 Gemmatimonadota bacterium | reverse complement strand
GGTCCAGGAACCAGGGGTCGATGTGGCTGCGCTCCGCCAGTTCCTCCACGGGAATCTGCGCAAGGAGGGCCCGGTACAGCTGAAACGGCCTCTCGGGGGTGGGTGTGCGGATGGCCGACTGCAGGGATTCGAGCTCGTCGTCGGGCAACCGGTCGTCCGCCGGATCGTCCGCCGGAACCCATCCGGGGCGATCGTTTTCCAGGGCCCGAAAGCCCTTGAGCCACGCCTGGGTGAACGTGCGGCCGATGGCCATCACCTCGCCTACGGCCTTCATCTGCACGCCCAGCGTCGCATCGGCCTTCGGGAACTTCTCGAACGCGAACCGCGGGATCTTGACTACCACGTAGTCCAGCACCGGCTCGAAGCAGGAAGGAGTCTTCAGGGTAATCGCGTTGTCGATCTCATCGAGCCGGTAGCCCACCGCGAGCTTGGCGCCGATACGCGCGATCGGGAAGCCGGTGGCCTTGGATGCGAGGGCCGAGCTGCGTGACACGCGCGGGTTCATCTCGATCACCAGCAGCTCACCGTCCGAGGGGCTGAGAGCGAACTGGACGTTACAGCCTCCCGCTTCGACCCCGATCTCCCGGATGATCGCGATCGCCGCGTTCCGCATCTCCTGGTACTCGTGATCCGAGAGCGTCATGGCGGGGGCGACCGTGATCGAGTCTCCCGTATGTACGCCCATCGCGTCGAAGTTCTCGATCGAGCACACGATGACGACGTTGTCGGCGCCGTCCCGCATTACCTCGAGCTCGAATTCCTTCCACCCGATGACGCTGCGGTCGACCAGGACCTCGGTGGTCGGGGAGAGGTCGAGTCCGCGTCGGATTTTCGTCTCGAATTCTTCGCGGTTCCAGGCAATGCCGGCGCCCGTTCCTCCCAGCGTGAACGAGGGCCGGATGATCGCCGGAAAGCCCGTGTCCTCGACGATCGCCAGGGCTTCGTCCACCGTGTGGGCGAAACCACCGTGCGGGACCTTGAGGCCGATCCGGTCCATGGCCTCGGCGAACTCCTCCCGGTTCTCGGCCATGCGAATGGCCCTGGTGTCCGCGCCGATCAGCTCGACGCCGTGTCTGGCCAGGGCGCCGTTGTCGTGGAGCTCGAGGGCGACGTTGAGGGCCGTCTGTCCGCCCATGGTGGGAAGCAGCGCGTCGGGCTTCTCCTTCTCGATCACCCGCTCCACCCACTCGGCCGTGATGGGCTCGATGTAGGTGGCATCCGCGACGTCGGGGTCCGTCATAATGGTCGCCGGATTGGAGTTCACCAGGATGACCCGGTAGCCCTCCTCCCTGAGCGCACGACAGGCCTGCGTGCCCGAATAATCGAACTCACAGGCCTGGCCTATGATGATCGGACCGGAGCCGATCAGGAGGATCGAGGAGATGTCATCGCGCTTGGGCATCGCCGGAGAATACGGCGGGGACGCGGGGAGTCAAGCTAGACGCGCCGACTGACTCTCCGCGCACCGCGCCGTGTCTATCATTCGAATGCAGGGTGGACCACGGCAAACAGGGGATTCGTCTTGACCCCCCGCGCCGCTTTCCTGTCCGGTGACGAGACGACCAGCAGCAGACCCATCCAGTCCCGCGGCATCTTCGCGTCGCGGAGGAAGCTGTTCAGGGCTTTTTCGTCCAGGAAGGTGTCGCCAGGAATGAAGGTGTCCCCGGGAATGAAAGTGTCTCCGGGGATGAAGGTGTCTCCGGGAATGAAGGTGTCCCCGGGAATGAAAGTGTCTCCGGGGATCGTCCTGCTTCCCGATATCTCGGGAAGGGGCCTCGAACTCCAGGCCTTCCCGACCTTGCCCTCCCTGATCGCGAACGCGAGCATCACGAGTTGGGCCTCGCCTTCACCCTTTACCGTCACTGCCAAGCCGTTCTTGCGGAGCTGTTCGACGGAAACTCTGCCCTGCTCCTGCAACTCCCTCAGCGTCGCCTCGGGAAGCTCGATGGATACCTTCACTTCATCCTGGGCACTAGCCGGAGCCGTGAAGCCCAAGATTCCGGCCACGGCGAGCAGGGTCACGCTAGCGAGCGAGCGGCGAGCCTTCTTTAGATCAGACAAGTTTGTACCTCTTCTTCGGGCTACAGGACGACCAGTTCGACCCGCCGATTCTGCTGCTTGCCTTCCGGCGTGTCGTTGCTGGCCGTCGGGTTGGTCTCGCCGAAACCGGCGGACTCCAAGCGGCTGCCTTCGATGCCGTAAGTGGCGATCAGGAATTCTCTCACCGCGGCGGCACGCTTCTCTGAAAGCTCCCGGTTATGGGCGTCGTCGCCATCCGAATCCGTGTGGCCCTCGATCGCGATCCTCAAGTCCGGGTGATCTGCGAGCATTTCCCCGATCTCCTCCAGCGTGGGAGTGGACTCGAGACGGATGCGGTCACTGTTCACGTCGAACAGGATGCCTTGTGTAGCCACGCGTCCCTTCTCGATCAGGTCGTCGTACAGATCCCGCCCGCCGGCGGCCAACCGGATGTTGCCGACATAGATCGGGTGGTCATCCTTCCCCCACAATTCGAACGTGATCCGATCCCCGCGGGCCAACTCGATGCGGGGCGCGTTCGAGATGCGTTTCTCGTTGATGAACACCTTCGCGTGGGCCCCGTCGACCATGATGCGTGCCGTGACCATCTCAGCCGCCATTCGCTCGTCCTCGACCGTCGACAGAGGCTCCCGCTCTCGCCAGATTCCCGACCCGCGCCAGCTGCCGAAGTTGAAAAGGGCCTCTTGGTACCTGTCCCGGCTGTTCTGCGGTGCCTCCTCCGTCACTATGATCGTGCCGGATTCCGTGGCCGGATCGTGGATGTCGAACTCGAGGGTGAACTGCTCGGGAACGGCACCGTCCAACAAGATTGCGAACTGGCTCTCACCCGTGGCGCGCAGGAGTAGTCGGCCTTCCCATTCGACGAGCTCCATGTTGCCCCGGAGCCATTCCAGGCGGCGCGGAAAGTCTCCGGCCTCATCGTCCGAGAAGTCGTCGACGTAGAGGATCTCCTCGCCAGGGACGAAGTCGGAATTGGCCCAGACGTCCGCTCCGGGTGCCAGCGGGGCGTCAGCCGCGGGCTCCTCGCCCAGCATCTCGGCGGCCACGTCTGGGTCGCTCACCAGATTCCCATCGTCATCGACGATGGGCTTGCCATCCGCATCCATCAGAACGACAGTCTGTCCGTCATCCTCTGCGCTCCGAATGCACTCAAGGTCGTTGAACGCGCAGGCGACTCCCTCTCGGACCATGCGGTCTACCTGGTTCATCGTCTCGTCCTCGGCCGCCTGGGTGGCGGTTTTCTGCATCTTCTTGAGTACCTGGGCACCCGAGGGTGCTGGCATGAGGAACAACAGCGCGAGAGCGAGGCAGAGCATCGGCCAGCGAAAGCGGCGGTGTGTGAAACGCAACAGGGCCTCCCTTGCTTCGGGTCTTATCAGGCAACCCACCACAATAACCAAAGCGAACAGCCGCATGTAACCGTGGCTGCCCGCTTTGACGCTCCGACCGCCGAGACCTGGTTCGGCCTCTATGCTCTGTGAACTTCCAGGACCGACTCGTACAGGGCCAGCGACTCGTCTACCAGCCGATCGAACGTGAAGTGTGCTTCGTAGTGTGCTCGTGCCGCCCGACCCATGGTGGCTCTGAGGTCGGAGTCTTCAAGCAACAGCCTCAGTCTGTCCGAGAGGAGGACGTCGTCGCTCTCGAGAACCAGGTAACCGGTGTCCCCGTCGATGACGGCCTCCCGAACGCCTCCCACATCCGTCGCGACCACAGGCACTCCGCCACGCAGGGCTTCGAGGATGCTGCGCGGGAATCCTTCCCAGTGGCTGATCAGCAGATAGGTCTGCGATCCCGCAATCAGATCCGGTACGTCCTCACGCATCCCGAGAAACCGAATCCGGTCGGACAGACTCAGTGACTCGGCCAGGGCTCGGACGGACTCTTCCTGTGGCC
>JAUVPT010000266.1 GCA_030598525.1 Gemmatimonadota bacterium | reverse complement strand
GCCACATCTCCTTCGAATCCCTGCCCGATGATGCACGCCTCTGGTGCTTCGGCGCATCGCGGGCACCCGATGCGCCACGGACGGAGCGTCTATTCGACTCGATGCAGGCGTTCGTCTCCGAGTGGACCGCACATCGCCGTGATCTCCGGGCGGGCTTCGACTGGTTGCATGAACGGTTCCTCCTGATCGGAGTGGATGAGTCGCGCGCCGGGGCTTCCGGGTGTTCGATCGACGCACTCACGGGACACCTCAGGAGTCTTGGCGCCGAGCTCGATCTGGACCTGCTCGACTCGATGCCAGTGTGGTTCCGGGATCCTTCAGGTCACGTCCGCATGGTCTCGCGGGCAGAGTTCACCGATCTGGCTCTGCAGGGGGAAGTCTCTGCGAACACACCCGTATTCGACCTCACGCTGACCCGGCTTGGCGACCTGAGGGCCGGTGGCCTGGAGACGGCCGCGGGTAACGCCTGGCACCGCAGTCTGCTGGCCTCGGGTTGACGGTGGCTTCCTGTACGCCTGCCCTCGTGCTGTCTGGTGGCGGCGCGCGGGGAGCCTATCAGGTTGGAGTTCTGCGACAGATCGCCCGGCAGCATCCCGAGTTCAGCTTCCCCATCATCACCGGAGTCTCGGCCGGCGCGATCAACGCGGCCTTCATCGCAAGCCACCGGGAGGACCTGGCGGAGGCGACGGAGCAACTGGCGCAGCGGTGGTCCACGCTTTCGACGTCGACGGTAATGCGTACAGACATCCCTGCCCTCCTCGGCAATGCCCTGCGAATCGCGGGGACCGTGGTCACCGGCGGCGCGCGCATCGCTCCGCCGACGCGGGGGCTGGTTAACACGAAACCGCTGCGCAGGTTTCTCGAGACCCTGGTCAAACCGCAGAACATAGAGGCGAACATCAGGGACGGACGCCTGCAGGCACTGGCCGTCTCGGCGACTTCCTATCGGACTGGCGACAGCGTCACGTTCGTCCAGGGGCCACCCGATACGGCGATGTGGAGCCGCTTTCGTCGCCGGTCCCACGCCGACCGTATCGGCGTCGACCACGTCCTGGCTTCGGCCGCCATTCCGCTCTTCTTTCCGGCGTGGCGGGTGGAGGGAGAGTACTTCGGTGACGGGAGCCTGCGTCAGCCGTATCCACTGGCGCCGGCCGTGCACCTGGGCGCCGATCGCGTGCTGGCCGTCTCTTCGCGGTTCATCAACACGCCGCACGTGGACGATTCGGAGCCCGGACCGTACCCGAGCACGGCACGCATTCTCGGGCTCATGCTGAATTCGATCTTCCTGGACCAGCTGGACGCTGATGCGGAGCGGCTCGAGCGTGTAAACCAGATTCTACAGCGGGTCGACCCAAAGCAGCGCTGGCGGCTTCCCGAGCGCGAGGTTGAGCTCCTGGTGCTGCGACCGTCGCGGGACATCGGCCGCATGGCGGCGCTGTACGAGCGCAAGCTGCCACGGGCGCTTCGACACCTGGTCCGGGGGCTCGGCACCCGCCGCGGCTCAGGCTCGGACCTGCTGTCCTACCTTCTCTTCGTGCCGGAGTTTCTGTCGGATCTCATCGAACTGGGCGAGCGAGACGCCGATCTGAACCGCGCCCGGATCAGCCGTTTCGTGGAGGGATGTGCGCCCGACGGGCCATGACCTTTCGCCGACCCGACCTCTAACAGGCTGCTGAAAACGCGGCCGCCCAGGGTTCTTCGGCAGCCTGCTCTACACGTGATTGAGCAGCATGAGCTCGTGCGGATGGGGGAACAGGTATGCCTGTTCCAGCAGGCAGGTGCGGTCCTGTCGCCGGGCGTGGTGGCGGAGGAGAGTCAGCGGCACGATCAACGGAAGAAGACCGCTACGGTATTCGTGAATCGCCGCCGTGAGCTCGGATCGATCGGCGGGATCGAGGTCGTCTGAAACGTAGCCTGCCATGTGCTGCAGGACGTTCGTGTGACTCCTGGTCGACGGGGGTCGCCCCATCACGGCCGTGAACCCGTACATGTAGGCGCGAGCCAGCGCCGCGTCCGATACCGCAGTCCCGGCTGAGCCAAGCACCCTTTCCAGCCGTCTCGCACCCGCCTGGTTTCGGGCCATGCACAGGTACTTGTGCCGGGCGTGAAACTCCAGCAACCGGGCGCGGGTGACCCCCAGTGCCTCCATGTCCTTCCAGCGTCGCATGGCAAAGACCCGGACGACGAAGTTCTCCCGCAGTCTGGGGTCCTTCAGTCGACCCTCTTCTTCGACTGGAAGGTCCGGAGCCTTCCGGAGCAGCACTTCGGCGAACATCCCTGAGCCGGCGCGTGCCGGCGCCTGGTTCAGGCGGTAGATGTTCACGCGCTCCATGCCGCAGCTCGGTGAGTCCTTCTTGAGGATGTAGCCACACAGGTCCAGGGCGGAGAGGACCTCGACCCGCTCCTCCGCCCAGGCCTTCATGCGGCTGGTGAGATCCTCGCCGGTAGAAGGCATCACGAGACGCGTAGTTCCTTCTGCAACGCGCTCGAGCCGGATCGTGGGACGGGGGATTCCCAGCCCGAGCTCCACCTCGGGACACAGGGGCACCCATTCGACAAAGGT
Organism: Gemmatimonadota bacterium; assembly: GCA_030598525.1. Classification (GTDB taxonomy): domain Bacteria; phylum Gemmatimonadota; class Gemmatimonadetes; order Palauibacterales; family Palauibacteraceae; genus Benthicola. The sequence continues at coordinate 978 of JAUVPT010000266.1, read as the reverse complement.
CTCGAGTACGTCAGTAACGAAACGATCCCGCTTGTGACCCCCGTCGTACCTGACTCTCTGACCGAGAAGGCACGAGGATATGCCGATCCGGATGGACTTGCCGGACGTGGATGCCGTGCCGGCATTACCCACGTTACGTGCGCTCAACCGGCCTCCAGCTGAGGGCGGCCCAGGACGTGCCGCAGCGCTCCCTCCAGGTCCGGATAGCGGTATTCGAATCCGGACTCGATCAGGCGCGTCGGCCGGACGTGGGCGCTCGCCAGCAGAAGCTCCTGGCCCATCTCACCGAGCAGGAGTCGAATGACGAAGGCCGGAGCCCGAAGCAATGCCGGTCGGCGAAGCACACGTCCCAGTACGGCAGAGAACTCTGCGTTTCGGACGGACTCCGGCGACACGGCGTTGACCGGTCCGACGAGCTCCTCGGTGGCCGCAGCGTGAAGGACGACGCCCAGGAGATCCTCCAGCGCGATCCAGCTCCAGTACTGCCGACCGCTTCCGAGAGGGCCGCCGACTCCCATGCGGAACGGGGCAAGCATTCGCGGAAGTGCGCCTCCATCCCGGGCCAGCACGATGCCGATCCTCAAGTGAACGACACGGATACCCGCCTCGATCGCCGGGCGGGTCGCGTCCTCCCATACCCGACCGACGTCCGCCAGGAAACCGGAGCCACCCGCAGTGCCCTCGTCCAGTTGCATGTCCCCCCGGTCTCCGTAGAAGCCGGTAGCCGAAGCACTCACGAGCACCCGGGGCCGAGACGGGGCCGCTGCCAGGGCACGCGCCAGCAATTCGGTTCCGTCCACGCGGCTGTCGCGGATCATCCGCTTGCGCTCCGGGGTCCACCGACCCGCGGCGATGTTGGCCCCCGCGAGATGGACGACCACGTCATGACCGGACACCGACTCGGGATCCAGCTGGCCCCTCTCAGGGTCCCACGAAGCCGTCGTTTGGCCAGGGGTCTCCGGGAACCGTGTTGGCCCG
>JAUVPT010000098.1 GCA_030598525.1 Gemmatimonadota bacterium | reverse complement strand
CGCGATCCCTGGCTCGCCCGTGGCCCACGCCACGACCTCGTCGGCCACCCTGTGCACCGCCATCCGATAGCCCGAATCGGTGGGCCGCGGGAGCGAGAAGGCCTTCACCTCCTTCAGCTCGGAAAAAACCACGTCGTGCAGACTCACCCGGAGAATGGGCTGCGCGGCCGTCCCGGTGAGTTCAGACACCACGAGCCATACTGCCCCCAGCTGGTTCCACAGCCCGTAATTCACGGGTCCGTCGGTCGGAAGGTCGTCCGGGACTGGAATGATCTGGAACCGATCGGCATAGTCCAGGTCCCGCCGGAGGATGCTGTCCGCCTGCGCAGCGAAATCACCCGACGTTCCGTCCGACTCGACCGGCGTCATCACCAGACCCGGCAGGTAGCCCGGTGTGTACGTGATGCCGACGCGGACGTCGCCGGGATCCTGCGCCCGGCCTGCGCCCGCGAAAACCACCATGCAGGTCAAGGTCACCAGTCCGACAGTCGCTAGCTTCCGTCCCGTCATCACTCGGTTCACCTCACAAAGAAGCTGGATCGAAGAAGAAAGACACTCTCAGCTGATCGCGGGGCCATGCGGCCGGCAGGGGGCCGAATGCCTTCGCTCTGCCCGCGGCTTCCACGGCCCCATGCGCCTCCAGGTCGAAGGCCAGATCACCCGAACGCTGAACCCACTCGATGTCACTGGTGGACCCGTCGCTCTCGATGGTGAACACTACCTCGGCGCGCAGGTTGCGATTCCCGGTGGGAGGCCTCCAGTACCGGTGCACCTGGAGTATGATGTTCTCGAGGTACTGTGGGTCGACGAAGGCGGCTCCCTCGAGGTGGACGTTGATTGGATCGTCCCCCTCCTCGGGTCCACGCGACGGCTCCTTGGACGGTTCCACCGGCGGAGGTTGCTCCACCACGGTCGGGACTTCCGTGCGCGGCTTCGGATCGGGCGTGGGCTCAGGCGGAGGCGGACGGTTCTCCTCCTCGTCTACCTTGGCCGGCTCCGGCTTCAGACGCATGGGCGCCGTCTGATCCGCCGCCGCAACCAGGTGAACGCGGAACGTCTTGGCCGGAAGCGGACGTGGCGCGACGTAGGCTCCGGCCACCGCCATGCCGATCCCGACCACCGCGTGCAGGATGGTCGACGCGATCAGCGCGCCCGGCGGCATCTTGCGGCGTTCACGGCTCCCGCTCACACACCCCTCGCTCTCCGCGCCACGACCTCAGCGATCCATGTCCGGATCGGCAATCAGGCTGACGGCATCGATCTCCGACTCCTTCAGCGTGCCGATGACCCAGAGCACCGACCCGTACAGCACATCTCGGTCTCCTCTCACGTAGACCGTTGGCCCACCCTTGCGCTCGACCATCTGGACGATCGTGGCCGCGAATTCCTCACGCGTGAAGGTATCGTCGTCCACGTAGATCTGTCCGTCTCTATCCACCGTGATCACGAGTCCCTCGGACACCTGAAGCGGGGCGGACGGGGCCTTCGGGATCGCCACCTCTACTCCACCCTGGAGGATGGGCGCCGTGATCATGAAGATCACGAGCAGAGTGAAGGCCACGTCGACCAGGCTCGTGACGTTGATCTCTGCGCGTACGGGAAGGCCGTTTTCAGGCCCGCCGCCGAGACGACCTCCGATCATACCCGGCCCTCCCTGGCCAGCGTACCGATGAACTCGCTGGCGAAGCCCTCCAGCTCTCCGGTGAACAGGCCCAGCTTGGCCGCATAGTGGTTGTAGGCGATCACCGCTGGAATCGCGACGGCGAGCCCCACCACCGTGGTGACGAGAGCTTCCGCGATCCCGGGAGCCACTGCCGCGATGTTGGCGGATCCCGTTGAACTGATCCCGATGAAGGAGTTCATGACCCCGACCACAGTCCCCATCAAGCCCAGAAGCGGGCTGATCGACCCGATGATGGCCATCCACGGAAGCCCATGCGCCATGTCATCACGTTCCTCCGCGAGCTCCTTTTCCAGCACCAGTCGCAGGGTGTCCAGCTGGGCCGAGGATAGGCCGGGGGCATCGGATCCGTCGTCCCGAAGAGCCGTGGGGCGAAGCTCCGTGAAGAAGTTCACCCCACGCCGGAAGACGCGCGTGTACGGCGATTCCTCGAGGCGCGTCAGGATCTGGTAGACGTCCCTCAGGCCCGTCGCGGATTCCATGCCCGCGACGAATGTGTCTCCGGACTGCCGCATCTTCCGGAACTCGGACCACTTCCAGAAGATCATGACCCACGAGAATAGCGAAAACGCCGCCAGGACGATCAGGATGACCTTCGTCACCGGCGTGGCATAGAATATCAAGTCCCACGGACTCGAAGCGATGGTGTCCCCTTGCTGGAGCATCGCGGTCAGTGCGTGGAGCGCCATCATCGGCCCTCCCCCGCAATCCAGGCATACGTTGCGCCCAGTCCATCCTCGAGACCGCCGGCGCGGCGCCATCCCTGCCCCTCCAGCTTTGAGGCGTCGAGGCAGCTGCGCAGCAACTCGCCCGGACGCTCCGGGGCATGCTCTACGTCCACCTCTCGCCCGGCGACTCTCATGATGCCGCTCGCAAGCTCGTTCACGCTGGTTTCCAAACCCGTCCCCACGTTGAAGGCAACGTCATCCATCGTACTCGAATCGGACACATCGATCCGCGCAGCCAGCACATTGGCCTGTGCCACGTCTCCCACATACACGTAGTCGCGTGTCTGTTCCCCGTCGCCGAACACGGTGAGCAGGTGACCCTCGAGCACGCTCCGCCCGAAAATGGCCACGACTCCCGCCTCGCCATGCGGATCCTGCCGGGGGCCGAACACGTTGGAATACCTGAGCGCAACGCTCTCCAAGCCGTGAATCTGGCGGTAGAAGTGCAGGTAATGCTCCCCTGTGAGCTTGCTTACCCCATACGGAGACAGCGGCTGTTTCGGCGCGATCTCGGACACCGGAAGGTCCTCCGGCTCACCGTAGACGACTCCACCGGAAGATACGTACAGGAATCTGCGCACTCCCCCGCTCACAGCGGCCTCGAGCAGATTCAACAGCCCCATGATGTTGATTGACGCGTCATGATCCGGCCGGTTCACTGAGACACGAACGTCGATCTGGGCAGCGTGGTGGCTGATCACATCAAACCCTCCGCCGCGAACCAGAGTGGCCGCTTCCGGAGACCGGATGTCGGCCACGACCAGGTCTATGCCGGTCGAGAGGTTCTCTTCTTTGCCCGAGCTCAGGTCGTCCAGCGCGGTGACGGCCCAGCCGTCGGCCGCGAAGGCGTCGCACACGTGGGATCCGATGAATCCGGCCCCGCCCGTGACCAGAACCCTTCGCCCTTCATTCGACATCACTTCTTCTTTCGTCGGGTGTAGACTGTCATGCGCCCATTAGACCCTCACACTTCAAGCGCCGCGGCCAAGCTATTTGCCGCCGCCATGCGCCGAAAGACGCACAGAGCCCGATGTGAAGAAGCGCCCCGCCGGATGACGGGACGCTTCGATGATCTGACAGGAAACCTGGCACTCCTACTGGGGCATCCTCTCGACTCGCCGGACGGGTGTCCCCGGACGCATTCCCGCATCCCGCATCGCCGTGACACGCGCGGTCGACGTCTCTTCCGACGTGTGCACGACCCGAACCAGCGACAGTCTATCCTCGATGAGCGCCGTCTCAGCCGTGGCCGTCGCAGGGAAGACGGCGAACAGGTCGCCGACCTGAACTCCGTCGAGTGCCCCGACGTCCAGGAACAGAGTCTCGGTAGTCGCGACCAGCGTCTGGTCCTCGGTGAAGCCGAGAACCGTACCCACGGTTCCGCCTTCCTCGACCTCCGATTGGATCCCCGGGACGATCGGGTACTCCTCGGCTACCAGCATCAGGTCGCCCACCCGATAGTCTCCGAATACCTGCACGACCTCTGCCCGTACGCTGTCTCGCGACGGATAGGTCCGGGTTACGCGGACCGCACCGACGGTATGCAGCACGTGACCCGCAATACCCATGGACCGCCCCCACTGGACGGCCTTGAGGTAGTCACCCACGCCCACTTCCACACCGGTGAGGTGGAGCACGACCTGGTCGTTGAGTCGAGCCGCGCGCGGCAGTTTGATGGACGGGTGAGCCTCCGAGACGACACGGGCGGTCAGACCCGCTGACACGAACGCGCTCTGGTCGGCGAGGATCGCCGCGCTGTAGAAATCGCTCATCGAGACCACGGCCCTCGGCTCGGTCTGCTCGATCGAGAGATCGCCGTAGGACGGCGCACTGGGATCGGCGCGGAACACGGAACCCTCGGGGAATTCCCCCGTCGCCCCGAACGACCGGCGGGCGTCCCCAGGAGAATCCTGCGCCTCCCGGGGTGTCTTCCTTTCCCCGGCGACGCGAACGGCCCGTCGCTCGGGGGACTGGACGGTCCGTTCCGCAGCACCTTCATGCTCCCCGGGAAGATCCAGACTCTCACCCGGGAAGATCCAGTGCGGATCCTCCACGACAGCCACGTTCAGGTCATAGAGCTCAGGCCAGCGGAACGGGTCCGCCAGGTATTGCGCCGCGAGCTCCCACAGCGTGTCTCCCGTTCGGACTCGATGCGTTCTGCCGGTATCCTGCGCCCCGGCGGCCGGAGCGACCGCCAGGATCGCCGTAACCAGTACCAGTGCCCGGGTGGCCCCGTTCATGATCTGACTCCTCAGAAGGGCAGGTCGTCCTCGCCGGCGAGGGCGTCGTCCGTGAACTCCTTCATGCTGGATCCGGCCGAGCGCTCTACGGCCGGACCGGACATGGATTCCGGTCGGTCGCCGCGTCCACCCAGCATGATCATCTCTCGCGCCCTGATATCCGTGAAGTAGCGTACCTGGCCGTCCTGTTCGCTCTGCCGGTACTCGACGCTGCCTTCGATGTAGACGCGGTCGCCTTTCGTCAGGTAGCGCTCGCATACATCCGCCAGCTTGTCCCAGCACGACACCCGGTGCCACTCCGTCTTCTCCTGTTTCTGGCCGCTTCGGTCCGTCCACTCGCGGCTCGTAGCCACGGACAGTGAAGCAACCCGCGTGCCGGAGCCGGTGACGCGGACCTCGGGGTCTCGTCCGAGGTTTCCTATCAGTTGAATCCTGTTGAGAGAGCGTGCCATTGTATCCTCTTGTTTCATAACGACATACACGAAAATCACCACGCCGGCAGGTCGATGCACCGACCGCACACCGAAACTAGACGGCCGCTCCTCGGCGTGTCAACGCACCACAGCTTGTACTTCCAGTTTCATCACGGTCGCATCTTCAACGGGCTCGGTGTAGTACTGTTTGCGCACTCCCACCACGTTGAACCCTACTTTCTCGTACAAACCGCGGGCCACCTCGTTCGACTCCCTGACCTCCAGATACAGGGAGCGTGTCCCGCGGCTGGCCGCGACAGCAATGCTCTCGCGCAGGAGCGTTCGGCCGATGCCCTCTCCGCGACGTTCGGGCAGAACCGCGACATTTCCCAACTCGCCTTCGTCCGCCACGAACCACATCACGGAGTACCCCGTCAATTCGTCGTCGATCTCAGCGACGAGAAGAGCGGCGCTCGGCCGACGCATCAGGCCGCGGAAGGTGGATTCCTCCCACGGAGCGGAAAATGATCGCCGCTCGATGAGCATGACCTCGTCCAGGTCCCCCAGGCGCATCGGCCGCACCGTCAACCGCGCCTTCCCCGGCGACCCGCCCACTGTCAGCCGCCGGTACCGCGCTGAGCGGCAGGCAGGCGTACGTAGTCCGGTTCCCATTGTCCGGGGTCGGCTACCCTGCCCCCGTCGGGGTGGACGTCCGCGAGCCACAGCAATGACCTGGCGCTCGGTACCCACGTATCCGGATCGAGAATCTCACCGCCGGCCGACCGGATGGCCTCTTCTCCCGCTCCGGCACCGTCGCCGGCAAAGCACCATTCACCGGGTTCGCCGAGATCCGTCAGCACATGGTGGAGAGGTCCGGCCCGCGGAGCGAACAGCTCTTCGATGCCCTCCCCCACCCGGTATCCCGCGGCGTAGACCTGTCCGCGCCGCGCATCGAACATCGCACAGACGGGCTTCTCACATCCGGCGCCGGCCGCCACGGCAGCCAGGCTGGAGAAGGAGAACAGCTCCAGGCCCCGCGCGTGGCACATCCCCTTCGCCAGCGATGCCGCGATTCGTACTCCGGTGAACGAGCCGGGCCCACCTCCCACGATCACTCCTTGAAGATCCGAGGCGGCGAGTCCGCACCCGGTCAGCAATCGATCGATCTCCGGGAGCACGGCCTCGGAGTGCGTCGCGCGAACACGCAGGAGCGATTCGGCGAGGACCGCGCCGTCGCTGCCCACGGCCACGCTGCCCACAGGCGTGCT